>CAOJSG010000003.1 GCA_948442615.1 uncultured Alistipes sp. | reverse complement strand
AGACTTAGGATCTGATGCCTTACGGCGTGGGGGTTCGAGTCCCTTTATCCGCACGGAAGAGACCTTTCGGGGTCTCTTTTTTCATTGCGGCCCCGGGTGCGACGGCCCGTCGGGGCGCTCCGTCGGGCGCCGGATGCCGGGCGGCCGGATGCGGCGCCGCATGCGAAAAGGGGCCCGGCACTATGCCGGGCCCCTTTTCGCACGGTCGTGCGCGCCCTATCGGATCGGTGCGACGGGCGCTTCCCAGCCGGTCAGGCTGGAGACGTAGGGGATGAGCAGCATGGCCATCTTGCGCTGGCCGGCGTAGTTGGGGTGCGCCGACGAACCCAGGTCGCTGCCGCCGTTGCAGTAGCCCGTGAAGATGGCGGCGAATCCCAGGTTAGGGTAGGGTGCCTCGTCGCAGATTTCGCGGATGTAGGCGTAGGCGTTCCCCATGCGCGGTGCGACGCAGAGGATGGGCGTCTGTTCGCCGTAGGCTGCGCGCAGGCTCCCCAGGATCCGGAGATAGGCGGCCCGGAACTCGTCGCGCGAGGGATAGGGCTGCGTCGAGAAGTCGTTGGTTCCCAGGTTGATGACTACGAGATCGGGCCGGTAGGGCGCCTGTGCGGGATCCCACGCGGGCGTCTCTGCCATGTCGAACGTGCGGCTCATGCGGTCGGCCATCGTCAGCGGCGAGGTGCTGTTCGGATCGCCGTAGTTGCGGGCCGCCCCTTGCCCCGAATGCGACACGAGGTTGCAGTCGGCGCCGAAATAGCGGGCGATGATGCACGAGAAGCTCTTGTCGCAGTTTTCGGTCTCGGGCTTGAAGGGTTCGTCGGCCGAGAGCCCTTCGGTGCCGTAGCCGCACGTGAGCGAGTTGCCGATGAACTCGATGTGCCGTCCCGGCGCCGGAGGCGGCGGAAGCAGCCGGCCGCCCTTGTCGAGCCGCACGGCGTGGATCGTCGTGCGGCCCTGTTCGGCTTCGGTTCGCTTCTGCATCCGCAGGGTGTGTTCGCCGCGGCCGAGCCCCGAGGCCAGCACGATGAGCGTGTCGCGTCCGCAGAGCGCGACCACGCCGGCATCGCGGCCGTCGATCGTGAGGTTGTAGTAGTTCCGCTTCGTGTCCGTGGCGCGGACGGCGAAGCTGCGGCCCGTGAAGCGGCATTCGAACGAGGTGCCGCTCCAGTCGAAGCTGACCCCTTCGTCCGTGACCAGCGTGCGGCCGACGTAGCGGATTTCGGGTGCCGCGGCCGCGAATTCGACATGCCGCTGCGCACGGAGCGCGCCGCTGCCGCATGCCAGCAGCAGAAGTGTGAGCAGGAGTCGCATGGCCTATCGGTTTTCCGTTTCGTCCGTCTCCGCGGCCTCGATGGCGCGGCGGAGCGGTCCCCACCAGTTGCGGTTGATGATGTGCACGATGTCGAAGACCATCAGTCCGTCCGATTCGCGGAGGTTCATCTCCACGGCCCGCTTGAACTGCACGGTGTCGCGTTTGTAGTCCTCGACGTACATGCCGCCGATGAAGGGCCGTCCGGCCAGCAGGCGGCGCGAGTAGCGGCATCCGCCCTCGACCGACAGGTGGTCGCCCACCGAGGCCTCGCTGTCGGTTTCGTTCAGGTGCTTTTTCGAGCCCTGGCGGTACTCCTCGATCGTGACGGGCCAGTAGTAGTTGCCGTTGGTGTAGATGTCCAGCAGCTCGGCGTAGCCGTAATTCTTGTACTCCGGCGTCGCCCAGTCGAACTCCTGCGAGGGGTCGTAGCGGTTGCTGGCCCAGTTGACGCCCACCTCGAAGTAGGAGGGGTACCAGGCGCCCGTGTAGGCCCCGAATTTCAGCCGGGGATTCGCGGCCGCCAGCGCCTCTTTCGTGCGGGCGAAGAAGCCGTGGATCACCGAGGCGCGCCACTCGATCCATTTCTTGAACCAGGGGCCGTCCGTGCGTTTCCAGCCGCCCTCGCCGTCGGGCTCCCAGGCGTAGATGTCCTCCGGGAAGCGCTCGACCGGCTGGCCGATGTAGGCTTCGAATGCCCGGCGCGAGAAGTCGGAGAAGTCCGACTGGATGTTGTCGTAGCGGCCGCGGTCGAGCAGGATGCCGTCCAGGTCGTAGCGCCGGGCCACTTCGGTGAAGAGGGCGATCTCGTGCTCCTGCACTTCGGGCAGCGCCGGGTTGGTGAATAGGACGCTCTTGCCCGGAATCTCCAGCTGCGGAACCAGCCCCTTGCCGGGAATGTAGTTGACGGACTGCCATTCGGGGTGCTCGTAGATGAGTCCGCGGCGGAAGATGCCGTGCCCCTCGGCGAAGGTGTTGAACGATCCGTAGATCTCCAGCCCGTTGTCGCGGGCCGCCCGGATGAAGGTGCCGACGAAATCGAAGTCGGGCCGTACGACGCCTTTCCACTCCTTGAGCTGCGGCGCCTCGTCGCTCGGCCAGACCACTTCGCTCGACGTGCCCTTCATGTCGAGCACCAGGGCCGTCATGCCCGCTTCGCGGCACTTCGCGGCGTAGTAGCGGATCGAATCGGGGTCGGAGAAGCGCTCCCAGTTGGCCGAGCAGTCGAGCCACATGAGCTTTTGTTTGGCGACCGGGGCCTCCGCGGGCGCCGTCCGGCAGGCGGATGCGCTGAAGAGCAGGCCGGCGATCAGGCTGTAGCAGATTTGTTTCATAGCGTATCGGTTTTTTTGAGGTTTCCGTGAATGTCGATGTCGATGCGGTGGAAGGGGTCGGCCACCGCGTCGATCAGCTGGGCGCACTCCAGCCGCGTCAGCGGCCGTGCGGGGTCGTACGACGGCACCAGCGCCTCGGCCCGGCGGTGCAGCCCGTCCGAGAGCTCCGTGCCGAGCGCCTCGCCGAGCAGTGCGGCCAGTCGTCGGCCGCTGACCGGCTCGGCCGGCCCGTCCGGCGCGCAGGCCGGATAGAGCGCATGCAGACCGCGGCGCAGTTCGTCCTCGGCGATCGTCGCCTCGGCGTCGAACCAGCTCTGGTTCTCCCAGCCCACGTTGGCGCCGCGGCCGCGCAGAATGCCCGTGGCGGCGATGCGCTGCATGGCCCCGAAACGGGGGTCGGAGACGGGCAGATCCAGATAGGGCAGCAGGTAGCCGCCCGCGTCGAGCACGGCCTGCTGCACGCTGCGCACCGGGACCTCGGCCGGATCGCAGCCGGCCCGGGCGGCCAGCGCGGCCCAGGCGCCGGCCGCCTGTCCGAGTTGCAGCACGACGGGCTGCAGCCGCGTGGAGCCGTTGACCAGGTTCGTCACCGAGATCGATTTCTCGGCGACGAGCAGCCCCGGCTGCCCCTCGGGCAGCATGACGCCCAGCGGCACGCCGTACGACGGCACGGGGTGGAAGTAGAGGTTGGGCAGCGAGCTCCAGCCCGAATAGCGGGCGTGGTGCTGGTCGACGGGGTAGTCGCCCACGGCGATCGCCGTGCGGTAGAGGTTGCGCGCGTAGGGGGTGTCGATGTCGCGCAGCGTGAACCGCACCGCACCGCGGATGCGGCGCGACTCGCGGTGATAGGGGATGAAGGGCAGGCGGTCGGGCGTGGGGAACTCGTCGTCGGCCAGCCCCAGCGTGGAGAATCCCAGCTCGGTCTGGAGGAAATAGACGAATCCCAGCGTGCACGCCTTCGCACGGCGTACGGCCTCGGCCCGTTCGGCGGCGGACATGTCCACCATGTTCGCATAGTAGTCGTTGCCCTCGATGGGCCAGTTGATCATGTATTTGCCGCCGGGCAGCAGCCCGTAGGTGATCATTTCGTCGCGCGGCCATACGCGGTCGGGCTCCTTGGGGTCGATGCAGCGCGGATTGGCGCAGCAGCAGGCGTAGAGCGAGGGGTCGTAGCCGTCGGGCCGGGGGATCGTCGCGTCGCGCCCGTAGTCTTTCAGCACGGCCACGTAGGTCAGGTCCTGCACGATGTCGTTGGCCTCGTCGGGCGCTTCGGTCTCGCCCGTGTCGGCTGCGGCGTCCATGCCCGTGTCGTACGGCACGCCCAGCGTCCGGGCCACGTCGCCCAGCTCCGTGGCGTCGATCAGCACCCGGGCCGTAATGCGCTCCGACGAACCGTCGGAGCCGGCGATGCGCAGGTGCCACACGCCGTCGCGGCGCACCGGATCGGCCACCGAGGCCCGATAGCGGATCGCGAGCCGCGGTTCGCGGGCCGCCATCGCCTTGAAGATGCTGTCGCCGACCGACGGCTCGAACATCACGTTGCTCACCCAGCCGGTCCGCAGGGCCGAGTCGCCGCCGTAGTGCGCCTCGAGCGCCGTGCGGAACTCGTGCCACAGGCCGCCGCGCAGGCGGTAGTTGCCGTCCGTGGCGCTCACGCCCGCGGAGGTCAGCATGCCGCCCAGCCAGTCGAACTCCTCGACGACGAGCGTGCGTGCGCCCATGCGTGCCGCCTGGATTCCGGCGGCCGTACCGCTCGTACCGCCGCCGGCGATCACCACGTCGTAATGCCGCTCGCGGCAGCCGGTCGTCGCGCCGGCGACCGACAGAAGCGTCGCGCAGAGCAGGAAAAATCCGTATCTCATTGTGTCGTGTATTCTGATGTTTTTGGGTGTTTGTCGGGGCTTTTCGCATGCGGTCGCCCGGACCATGCCGTCCGGGCGACCGCGCCTGTCCTGTCCGGAGCGGTCCGACCGACTACCGGGCGATCGTCTGCTCGGCACGGTAGGTGCGGCCGAAGCGGTCGGTCGCCGTGACGGTCACCTGCCGGGCGCCTTCGGGCAGCGGAACGCGGTAGTAGTGGTCCGAGACCGACGGATAGATCCACTTGTGGTCCATCTGGCTGGTGTCCGAGTACATCGCGATGGCCGCGGGGTCGTAGGCCTCGAACCGTTCGGCCTGGCCGCACGGCTTGCCGTCGATCGCGAACTCGACGCGCCAGGCCGGGTCGCTCGCCCAGATGTTGGCCACGGCGTATCCTTCGAATGCGGGGATCTCGATGCCGTTGTAGAGGACCATCTGGTGTTCGTCCGGACTGTCGGTGCATTTGTAGCGCCAGCGCACCTCCTGCCCGTCGATCTCGAACACGGCGTATCCGCGCGGCGTGCCGTCGGTGCAGAGCGTGCCCTGCCACCATGCGCCGCCCAGCGAGGGGATCACATGTTCGTAGAGCCCTTCGCGGATGGGCGAGTTGTAGGTCGTGTGCGTGTGGCCTGAGAGAATGTGCGCGTCGAAGGGTTTGAGCAGCTCGTACAGCCCGCGGTGGTTGGTCATCGTGTGTCCGGCGCCTTCGTAGCGGAACTGCTTGCGGTCCTTCTCCTCGCAGGTCGAGGGGATGTGCATCGCCACGAAGACCGTCGACCCCGGCGCCACGTGCGAGAGGTCCTCCTCGAGCCAGCGCAGCTGCCGCTCCTCGAGGTAGCCGATGTAGAAGTAGTCGCGGCCGATGTAGAAGTTGTCGTCGAGCATCACGTAGTGCACGCGGCCGATGTCGTAGGAGTAGTAGGCCGGGCCGAACTTCTCCTCGTATTTGCGGTAGGAGGTCTCGTGCGAACGGCCGTAGAGCGTCATGTCGTGGTTGCCCATCACGTGGCGGAACACGATGCCCGTGCGGGCCATCGTCTCGTTGTACTGGTCGTAGAACGTATGGTCGTGCGAGACGATGTCGCCGCAGCAGATGCCCTGGAACGGACGGGCGTCGTAGGCGCCGACTGTGGCGGCGATGTCGTCCGCCGCCGCGGCCAGTTTGGCGAACTCCTTGCGCGCCCAGATTTGCGGATCGGCCGTCACGATCAGCCCGTAGCGGCTGTCGTCGCCCGGGCGGCGCAGCAGCGCGAAGTCGCACCTGCCGTCGGCGGGCATGGGGTGGAAGTAGCGGACGACGCCCTCCTCGACCGGCGCGTCGTAGCCCGCCGGCACCGAGATGAAGACGAACCGGTTCGCGTCGTCGGCCGTGAGGCAGTAGCGCCCCTTGGCGTCGGTCCGGGCGAAGCGCTCGCCGTCGGAGACCCACACGCCGGCGACGCCCTTGCCGTCGCAGCTCACGCGGCCGCGGACCTGCAGGTCGGCCGCACGCACGCCGGCGCAGCAGCCGGCCAGCAGCAGAATCAGAAGGTATTTTTTCATGGCGCTTCCGTTATTTGCAGGATTCGAGGATCTGCCAGCACTGGTACAGGCCGCGCGGCACGTGGAAACAGCCTTTCCATTTGCCGCCCTTGAGCGGCAGCAGCACTTCGCCGCGGCGGTTCAGGTAGCCGAACCATTCGGGATACTCCGGATCCTTGAAGTGCGACCACGTATAGTCGTGCAGCCGTTCGAACCACTTCAGGCACTCCTGCGAGCCGGTGAGCTGATAGCCCTTGATCATGGCGATCATCGATTCGAGGTGCACCCACCACAGCTTCTGGTCCCACTCCAGCTCCAGGCGCGGCGCCCCCTTGCGGTCCATGAAGTAGTAGATGCCGCCGTACTCCTTGTCCCAGCCGAACTCGGCGGTGCGCAGTGCGATCCCGACGGCCTTGTCGATCAGCTTCCGGTCGCCCGAGCGCACGCCCAGGTTCATGATGAACCACATCGCCTCGAGCGAGTGGCCGGGATTGATCTGGCGCCCCTCGAACGAGTCGGAGAGCGAGCCGTCCGTAGCGACGTTCTCGACGATCAGCCCCAGGTCGTCGCGGTAGAAGACCTCCATCACCTCGTGCACGCAGGCGGCGATGGTCCGTTCGAGCAGCTCTTTGTCGATCATCGGTTCGATCTCGAGCGCCGTGTTGCAGAGGATCATCGGCAGCGCGAATCCCTTGAGCGGGCGGGTGCCCGGCACGGCCTTGTTCCAGATGCCTTTCGGGGCGTCGCTCTTCTCCAGGATGCGGTCGAACGTCTTGCGGGCGATCATGGCGTATTCGTCGTTGCCCGTAGCGATCGCCGCCTGGGCGAAGGCCATCGCCGCGAACGTGTAAGAGAAGATGTTGTAGGGCTGGACGAGCGGCCGGCCCTCGCGCGTGAGCGAGAAGTACCAGTTGTAGTCGCCGTCGTGGCCGTATTTCTTGAGGAACTCGGCGCCCTGCACGGCGCAGGCGAGCCATTCGGGCCGCCGCTCGACTTTGTTGCAGAGCATCGAGAACATCCACACCTCGCGGCCCTGCAGCCAGATGAACTTGTCGGTGTCGTAGACGCTGCCGTCGCGGTCCAGGCAGGTGAAGTAGCCTCCGTAGGCCGTATCCTGCGAGTGTTCGAGCCAGAAGGGCAGCACGCCCTCCAGCAGTTCGGTCTTATTTTGCTGTGCTAATTCGTTGAAATCCATGGTTGCCTCAATTATTTCGTTTGTTCCAAAGTTTCGAGATACTCCCTGTAGCGGTCGTAGAGGTGTCCGGCCTGGAGATAGGCCGACTGCGGACTCATGAAGTGCGAGAATTCGAACGTGATGGCGTTCTCGTAGCCCGCCTCGGCCGCCAGCCCCAGCTTGAGCCGCAGCTTCTCCCACTTGATGGGCAGGAACTTGATGGGCATGTCGCGGTCGAAGGTCTCCGAGTTGGTCCAGCACTCCAGGCCGTAGCGGTCGGCGAGCTTCTTGTTCACCTTCAGGAAGTCCACCAGCTCGTCGTACTCCACGTGGCCGTCCTGGAAGGCCACGATGTCGACCGCCCCGCTGATGCCGCGGAAGATGGCGTCCCATTCGCGTTCGTGGCTTTCGAGCGTCACGCCCGCGTCGCGTCCGGTCGAGGCGATGTACTGGCTGATGTTCTTCTTGCCGTCGATATAGGGGGAGATCATGGTGGGGAGCCCGCCCGACACCTGTTTGCAGTAGCGGCCCAGACCGGCGTAGAGGTCGACGATGCGGCCCGTGTTGCGGCTGCACTCCTGCGAAATGTACCACCCGGCGAACGACTTGTGATGGCCGTAGCGGCTCCACACCTCGTCGATGACCCGTTTGTTCAGCTCGACCTCCTGCTCGTACTGGCCCGCGGCCCAGTATTTGCCCGAGTCGTAGAGGCCGAACCAGAAGTTCATGCCCCACTTGTCGCTCAGCCGCAGGAACATGTCCACCAGATCGACGGGCGGTTCGTAGCACCCCTCCTCGGCGGTCAGCACGGCCGACGGAAAGGTCTGCCAGCGCCGGTAGCCGCACCGGATCAGGATGACGGTGTCGATGCCTGCGGCACGCATGTATTCGAAATCGCGGTCCCACTCCTTCTCGCCCCAGTTCTGGTGGGGGATGTCGTGGCTGATTTCATCCAGAAAGGTTCCTTTGATGCGCATAATCGTATCTGTTTTTTATTCAAGTTCTCCAGAAAAGCCGTTTGTTCGTGAACAGGACCGTGATCCCCATCACCGCCGCGGTGACGAGCGCGCCGCGCACCACGCCCATCCAGGGGCTGAGTTCGGCGAGCCGCTGCAGCCACGGCGCCGTATGGGTCAGCGTCAGCAGCGGCATGAGCAGGAAGCCCGCGGCCGTGTAGGCCACCATCGGGTTGCGGCCGCACTTGACCAGCGCGCCGAAGCGCACGCCCCACTGCCGCATGGCCGTGTTCGCGGCGATCAGCACGCAGGAGGCCAGCCCCGACGTGACGAAGAAGTAGCTCAGCGTGGCGTGGTCCTTCTTGATGCCGCCCTCGAACGCCTCGAGACACAGCCCCAGCACGAGCCAGAACAGCCCCCAGTCGAAAAGGCGGCGGTGCAGGACGCCCGTGGGTGTGTCGTTGCGGCGGAGCAGCGCCCGCAGCGCGAGGCCCAGCACGACGCTCGCCGCGAGGTTGATCGTCAGATGGCGGGTGAAGAGCCCCCACATGTTGACGGCGACGAGCGCTGCGGCTCCCGCGACGACGAGCGCCGCATGCGGCTGCCGGTCGGTCTGCGGAGAGTCTGCCGGCTGCTGCTGTTGCATCCGCTGCCAGAACAGTTCGCCCGCGATCGTGCCGGGGAGGATCAGGCAGAGGTATTTGAGGTAGTCGAAGCGGAACAGCCACGGAACGGGCGACCAGTTCCAGAGGGCCTGGTTCCACGATCCGTCGACCTCGGTGCCCAGCCGCACGGCGACGAGCAGCGCGAGCACGCCCATCCGTGCCCGGATGCTGTTGCGCGTCGCGAGCCACGTCAGGCTGCCCGCCAGCGCCATGTTGGCCAGCACCAGGATGATGATGTCGCTGTTGTGGACCGACACCTTCGCGCCGCCCAGCCATTTCGCCCCGGCCATCAGCAGGAGCAGGCCGGCCAGTCCGCAGGCGTGCATCGTCCGGTTCTGGCGGGGCGACAGCCTGTCGAGCCGCAGGAAGAGCGCGCCGAAACAGCCCCAGGCGGCCAGCTGGACCAGTGCTGCGGCCCATTCCGGCAGCACGCCGAGCACGCCCGGACGCAGGTTGGCCAGCGCGATGGCGAACAGGGCCAGCAGCGCCCACCGCTGCACGATGCCCAGCACGACGGCCGCGACCGATTCGCCCTTCAGCTCCAGCTTCCGGCGCAGCGCCAGCGGGAATGCGGCGCCCATCGAGAAGAGGAAGAACGGGAAGACCAGGTCGACCCACGTGATGCCCGGCACGCTCGGGTCGAACCGGAAGTCGGGGGGCGGCACCTGGGCGTGGAACATCCACGCCGGCAGGTCGCTGTGCCAGAGCGTCTGCCCCGACAGCACCATCCCGACGATCGCCAGACCGCGGAGCAGGTCGATCGAATCCGCACGCGTGCCCATCACTTCAGGTATTTGAGTCGTTTCAGCCGCTCCGTCCAGATCAGATAGCCCGCCGGATGGAGGTGGATGCCGTCCTTGGTCAGATCGGGGCGCAGTTCGCCGTCGGCGTCGCTCAGCAGCGGCGCGATGTCGACGAAAGTGCACCACGCCCGCTCGGCGCACAGCGCGGCGAGCTGCGGGTTGATCTGCGCGACCTTGGCGTTGTGCCCCGTCATGTAGGGATAGGCCAGCCGCTTGGTGCTCACGGGCAGAATGCTCTGGATGTAGAGCCGGCATGCGGGCGCCGCCTCGTGGACCATGTCGGCCATGCGGGCGATGTTGGCGACGATGGTCTCCGGGCTCTGGCCTCCGGTGATGTCGTTGATGCCGGCCATGAGGAAGATCTTGCTCGGCTCGGATTTCAGGATGTCCGGCAGGCGGTCGAGCATGCCGAAGGTGTTGTCGCCGCCGATGCCGCGGTTGACGACGCGCTTGTCCTTGAAGAGCAGGTTCCACCACCCCTGTTCGGTGATGCTGTTGCCGAGGAACACCACCGCGCCGCGGGGGATGCCCTCTTCGTCGTGTGCGGCCCGGCGCGTGTCGTAGTAGGCGTTGCGGAATTTCTGGGCCGAGGCCGTCGCCGGTGCGACGCAGGCGGCGCAGACCGCCCAGAGCGAGATGAATAGGGTCAGCTTCATGGTTCGGGGGCTATTTTTTGTTGAGTACTCCGTCGATTCCGGCCTTGACGTACTGCCACTGGTCGGCCTTCTTCAGGTGGATCATGTCGAAGAGGAAGTAGCCGTCCGAGGCCCGGTAGCAGGCCGACACGGAGTTGGTGATGGCCTGGTTCTCCTGCTCCTGCGTGAATCGGTCGTTGGCGTCCCAGTTGCCCACGTCGGGGCCTCCGGCCACCATCGGGCAGGCCTTCATCGTGCGTTCCTTGGCCAGCGAGCAGAAACCCTGCATCGTCCACTCGCTCGTGCCGTAGACCGACCCCGGCGAGGCATAGGCTCCGATGAGCATCTGGTCCATCAGGTCGGCGTAGCCGTAGTTCTGATACTGCGTCGTGGCCCAGCTGAATTTCGAGGCCGTGTTGTAGTTGGGGCTGGCCCAGTTGACGCCCACCTCGTAGTAGGTCGAGTACCAGCCGCCCACGTAGACGCCGAACTTCAGTCCGGGATTCACCTTCTTGACGGCCGCACGGGCCTTGCCCATGAAGTCGTGGATGGTCTTGGCGCGGAACTCGAGCCATTTCTTCATGTGCACAGGCTGCGTCGAGGGGATGCCTGCGGTGTGTCCGGCCGGAAGGATGTCGCTCGGGAAATTCTGGACCTTGCCGCCGATGTACTCCTCGAAACGGCGGCGCGTATAGTCCGAGAAGTCGCTCGTGAAGCCGTCGAAGCGGCCGCGGTCGAGGAAGATGCCCTCCAGCCCTTCGTAGCGGGCCAGGTCTTCGAGCAGATCGCAGATGTAGTCCTGCACGTCGTCGCGCACGGGGTTGAAGAATTTGGCCGACTGCGACGTGTTCATGATGTTGGTGATGCCGCTCGTGAGGTTCAGGTCGGTCGTCCAGCCCCGTTTCTCGCTGTCGCGGAACACGACGCCCGCGCCGCCCAGCGAGGTTTCGTTGCCGCCCGTGAAGGTGTTGATGGCGGCGTGGATGCGCAGGTCGAGCTTCTTGCCCTCGTCGATGAAGGCCTGGAGGTAGTCCCACGTGGCCGTGCGCTCCACCTTCTGATAGCCGCCCGGGAGCCAGGCGCCGAGCCAGGTCACCTGGTCGACCACCGTGGTGCGGAACAGCACGTCGCCCGTGGTGGGGCGCACGTCGACCACGATGTCGGTGAATCCCGCCTCCTTGGCCTTGGCCAGGTCGCGGGCGATGTTCTCCTTGCTGTTGGCGAAGTCGGGGAAGTTCGCGGCGGCGTCGACCCAGATGAAGCGGGGTTTTTCCGCCGTGGGGGTGTCCGGATCGTCCGGATCGGGCCACTCCCATTCGGGATCTTTGCTGTCCGAGCCGCAGGATGCGACGCAGCATGCCGCGAGCAGCGCGAAGGCGGCCGGAAGGAGTCTGAGGAAGGTCTTGTTCATGGTTTCGATCTGTTTTGTCGTCTTCTTGTTAGGGCCTGCATCCCCGGTCAGAGGGATGCAGGCAAAAGGGTCGTTACTGCTCGATGCAGTCGAACTGCTCGGCGCGGATGAAGTTGGTGTTGCCGCCGATCCAGTAGAGGTAGAGGAAGTAGCCGTCGGGCGACTGGGCCAGCAGCACGTCGCAGCTGGCCGTGCCGGTCAGTCCGCTGATGTACTTGGCCGTCGACTTGTAGTAGAGTGCCGGCGAGGCGTCGAACGTACCGTTGAAGTTGTTCCGGTCGGCCGCGTCGAACATCAGCACGCGCGACGCACTGTAGTTGAAGTGCGAACCGCCGTAGACGGCCACGTAGGGATTGCCGTTGAAGTAGAGGCACGACACGTTCGAGAAGTTCGAGTTGGCGTCGTTGCCGTCCTTGTCGATGAACGCCGTGCGCGTGTTGGTCGCGCCGTCGATCCACTCCAGGCCGTTGGTCGAATAGCTGGCCTTGAAATAGGTCCCCGCGAGGTCGGTGGTGAGGTACTCCACGTCGATGTTGCCGCCGTTCCACATGCCGCAGCCTGCGATGGTCACCTTCTCGGGTTCGCCCCATACGCCGCCGCTGACTACGATGCGGACGAACGAGCTCCAGTTGGCGGGCGAAGCCCATGCCCAGGTGTTGACCGTGATGACGGCGTCGCGCGTGATGTCGCCGCGCACGGAGATGTGCTGGCCCATGCGGGCGCCGGAGGTGTTCTTCCATACGAGCTTCTCCTGCGGCGTGTTGCGCACGTCGTCGAGCGTGTAGAAGTGCATGTCCATGCCGGCCGTCGCGTTGGTGCAGAGCACGAGGTGCCCGGCGTCGTCCGATGCGATGGCGCCGCCGCCGTTGGTGCCGTTCTTCAGGTCGATACCGCCCATGTTGACGTTGCCGACCTTCTCGCCGGTGAGCTTGTTCACGTAGACCATCTCGCTCTCACCCGAGCATACGACCAGGTAGTCGCCCATGAGGCCCATCGTGTAGTTCATCGTGCCGCTCATGCCCCACTGCTGCTTGAAGGTCTCCGATACGAAGAGGTTCTTCTGGCTGCCGGCGCGGATGCCCGACTTGGTCTTCGAAGGCACGTTCTTCTTGACGGTGTAGGTCTTCTTCGTCACGCCGTCGAAGGCCGTCACGGTCAGCTTCACTTCGTTGTTGTAGTCCAGCGCCTCGGCGGCCGGGTCGGGCGAGATGGAGGCGTGGTAGGAGAGCTGGTAGGTCGCCTTGGCGGGCTCCAGGTCGCCCAGGGCGATGATCGAGACTTCGGCCTTCTCCTGGTCGATGACGCCCGTCAGGCCCAGGCTGGGCAGCGCGAACGCCTCGAGCTGGCATTTGTCCGACTTCTTGATGTTGCCCGTGATGCAGATCTTCCTCGTCGTGCCGTCGACGCGCGTCAGCGTGAACCAGTGCTCCTGCGTCAGGTCGAGCGTGCCGAGTTTGGGCGTGAGGAAGCAGTTGTCGTCGAGGTTGGCCGACACGCGCATCTGCGTGATGTCGACGCGGTTGGTCGAACTCTCGGGGAAGTAATAGGGGATGTCGATGACGATGCGCTCCTGTTCGGAGTCGGTGACCAGGGTCGTGAACCGGGCCTGGGCGTCGTTCTTGTACTCTCCGGAGGCGAACTGCGCCGAGACGCTGTTCAGCCCCATGTTGACGACCGAAGGCGTCAGCTCTTCCGGATCGTGGCAGCCGGCTACGGAGAGCAGGAGCCCTATTGCGAATAATTTTATACTGTTTTTCATAGCTTCGAATGCTTTAGAATTATAACCACTCGGGGAACTGACGGACCGAACTGTTGTTCTGCAACTCGGTCTCGGGCAGCGGAATGCGATAGAGTTTCTCTTCGAACAGACGGTCCTGGTGATCGCAGTCGACGTAGGCGTAGGTGAACTGGTTGGTCGTCTCGTTGAAGGTGATCTTCAGACCGTGGACGCGCATGCCCGTGAAGGCGGTGTGGGCCAGCCGCCAGCGGCGCATGTCCCAGTAGTGGTGGCCTTCGCAGTAGAGCTCGATCTTGCGCTCCTGGCGGATGGCGGCCATCAGCGCGTCGCCCGACTTGTCGCTGTAGGGCAGTCCCACGCGGCTGCGGATCTCGCGCACGTCGTCGTTGGCGGGCTTCGTCTCGCCCAGCATGTAGCAGGCTTCGGCGTGGTTCAGATAGACCTCGGCCAGACGGATGGCGATCCAGGGCTGGGTGCACTTCTGCGAATAGTTGGTGTAGTTCTCGTTGCAGAGCTTGCGCAGGTAGTAGCCCGTGGTGGTGCGGCCGTCGAGCGGGGTTCCGTCGGCATACTCGGCCCAGCCGTCCTTGCCGCCCACGTAGGGCTGCACGGCGCGGCCTTTCCACGTGGCGCCGTTGTAGAGCACCGAGGCGTGGAAGCGCGGCTCGAGCTGGTCGTAGGGCGGCGTCTGGGTGGTGCCTTCGGCCGAGTGCCAGGGCGTCCAGTCGGGGAAGCCGCCGGTTTCGGCCTTCTCGTACGACTCGACCATCTCCTGCGTCGGGGTGGCGCGGCCGCCCATCGTGACGTTGTCGCCGCCCGGCATGAAGAGCTGGTCCCACGAATGGTTGGGGCCGCCGATGAGGTAGTTGTATTCGAGGATGGCCTCGGTGTTGCCCGCGCGTGCCGAGGTGAAGGCCTTGGCGTATTCGGCGGCCGTCTTGCCGGGCATCAGCTTGTAGTTGAGCTTGAAGACCTCTTCGGCTGCGCTCTTGGCCGAATCCCAGCGCTTGGCGTAGAGCATGGCGCGCGAAAGCATGGCGTAGGCGGCGCCGGAGGTGATGCGTCCCTCCTCGGCCGAGGGCCATTTGTCGGTCAGCGTCTCGGCGGCGAAGGTCAGGTCGTTCTCGACCATGTCCCAGCCGGCCTCCTCGGTCGAGAGGGGCATGTTCGGCCGGATGGCGAGCAGGTTCTCGTCGTAGATGATCGCTTCGGGCGTGCGCTTGAGCAGCTGCCAGTAGAGGTAGCCGCGGAAGAAGCGCACTTCGGCCTCGTAGCGGGTATAGGTGTCCGCATCCAGCCAGGTGCCGAACTTCTTGAGGTTGTAGAGGAACTCGTTGACGCGGCGGATGCGCTCGTAGAGGCTGTCCCAGTTACCGAAGTGGAAGGCTGCCGTGGGGGCGCCCAGACCGCCTTCGGCAAAGGCGATGATGTTGGCGAATCCGACATTGGTGCCGGCGACGTTCGATCCGAACTTGAGCGTCTCGGTCAGACCGTCCGTAAGTCCCACCTGCGAATCCTGCGTCTCGTAGCTGCCGTAGCGCGAAAGGTAGGCGTAGAATCCGTTGACGTATTGCGTGATATAGGTTTCGTCGCTCCACACGATCTTGTCCGAGACCTTGTTGGTCGGACTCATGTCGAGCCAGTCGTTGCAGCCCGCCAGGGCGAAGACTGCGATTACGGACGCGATATTTACGATGTATTTTTTCATGACTTTGATTTTTGTCGGTTAGAACGTGATCTCCAGACCGCCTACGACCGTGCGCTGCTGCGGATAGTATCCGTTGGTCACGGCGGGCCACTCGGGATCGATGCCCTCGGGCAGTCCCGACCAGGTGAGCAGGTTGTTGCCTTCGATGTAGACCTTCACTTTCTCCATGCGCAGCTTGCCGATCCACTTCTTGGGCAGCGAGTAGCCCAGATGGATCGATTTCATGCGCAGGTACTTGCCGTCGCGGTACCAGAACGTCGAGGCGTGGGCGTTGCTGCTGTTGGGCGGCGTGAGCGACAGACGCGGATATTCGGCGTTGCGGTGATCGGGCGTCCAGGAGTTCTCGACCAGGTAGCGGGGCGAGTTGGCGCCCGCCTTGAACGGACGGGTGAAGATCGTCGAGTCCTCGTTCCAGTTGTACCACGTACCCATGAGCGAGACGTCGCACAGCGCGGCGCCGACGAACAGCACGTCGAACTCGATGCCTTTCCATGCGGCGTTGAGGTTGATGCTGCCGTTGAACTGCGGGCGCTGGCCGCGGCCGATGTAGGCGCGGTCCTGAGCGTAGGAGATCACGCCGTCGCCGTTGAGGTCCTTGTACTTGATGTCGCCCACCTGCGGACGCATGCCCACGATGTAGGGCGAGTTGTCGATCTCCTCCTCGCTCTGGAACAGGCCGTCGGCGATGTAGCCCATCGACATGTAGCGCGAGTGGCCCAGGTGCTTGGCGTAGTCGGGCGTGTTGGGCGAATCCTGGTACTTGATCCAGCGGTCCTTGGCCCAGGTCATGTTGACCGTCACGCCGTAGGTGAAGTCCTTGCCGATGCGGTTGCGGTGCGTGAGTTTCACGTCGATACCGCGCACGTCCTGTGCGTTGTTGTTGACGTACGAGGGGTAGTAGCCGCCCATCGAGGCCGGTTTGCCGCTGTTCGGGGCGAGGATGTCGAAGATGTAGTTGTAGAACGCGTCGAACTCGATGCCCAGCTTGCCGTTCCACATCGCCAGGTCGAAGCCGACGTTATAGGAGTAGTTGCGCTCCCAGGTGAGCAGCTCGTTGGCGACCAGCGAGGTCATGATGCCGTTCTGGCCTGCGCCGCCCAGCACCACGTTGGGATGGGTGGCCACGTTGCCGTAGGTGCTCAGATAGGCGTAGGCGGTCGAGCCGGCGTCGTCGCCCAGCGAACCGAACGATGCGCGGATCTTCAGGTTGTCGACGGCCTTGCGCAGCGGCTGGAAGAAGCTCTCCTCCGAGATGCGCCATCCGAGCGAAACCGAGGGGAAGAAGCCCCAGCGCTTGCCGCCGATGTTGCCGATGAACTTGTACGATCCGTCGTAGCGGCCCGAGAACTCGGCCAGGTACTTGTCGGCGTAGTTGTACTGGGCGCGGAATGCCAGACCCACGCGGCGGTTGGCGTCGCTGCTGCCGCCGATCGGCTTGTCGGCGGGCGTCGTGGCGTAGTCCAGTTCGGGCAGCTCCTTGAAGGGGATGTCCTTGCCGCCGGCGGAGAACTTGTTGGTCTTGTAGTCGCGCGTCTCCAGCAGCGCCAGCAGGCTGACGTTATGCTTCTCGGCGAAGGTATTGTCGTAGGAGATGCTGGCCTGCGAGGTGATGCGGCGCCACTGCGTGTAGCCTTCGGTCAGGTTGTTGGTCTTCTTGCCGGTGCTGACGTTGGCGTTGTTGCGCGGGTCGGAAGCCTTGCGGTAGGTGATGTCCTGGGTGTCGGCGTTGGGGACGCTGGCAGCCATGACGAAGTAGGGCGTGGAGAGGATCTTGGACGTGGTGGCCGAACGGTCGTACGAACCCATGACCTTCAGCCGGAGTCCCTTGACCCACGGCAGATCCCACTGCAGCGCGGCATTGGTCTGGATGGCGACGGTCTGCGACTTCGAATAGCCCGACAGCTCGGTCGCGGCCACGGGGTTGATCGTGTTGCCGTAGTTGTTCTGGCTGGCGGCGGGCAGTCCGTCGTAGGTCAGCGGCAGATAGGGGTGCGCGTAGGCGGCCTGCTCGGCGATCGAGAGCCACGGAGCGGACGATACCTGCGAGCTGGCGGTGCCGCCGGCGGCGAAGCCCGGGGCGTGGCGGTCGCCGATCTGACCGGCGATGCCCAGCGTGAAGGTGAGGTTGTTGGCGATCTTCGCTTCGAGGTTCGTACGGATGTTGTAGCGGTCGTAGTCGAAGTTCTTGATGTTACCCTGCTGGTTCATGTAGCCCAGCGATGCGAAATAGTTGAAGCGTTCGCTGCCGCCGGTCGAGGTGATACTGTGCTGCTGGGTGGTGCCGGTGCCGAAGATCTCGTCGAACCAGTTGGTGTTGCCCCAGCCGCCTTTGCCCTGCTTCATCATGGCGACGTGCTGCGCGGTGAAGATGGGATCCTTGCCGTCCAGCTCGAGCGCCTTGTTGTACCAATAGGCGTAGCCCGGACCGTCGAGGAACTCGGGATAGGAGGTGTTGAACGAGGCGCCGTACGAACCTTTGTAGGTGAGCGACATGGTGCCCTGCTTGCCCTTCTTGGTCGTCACGATCATGACGCCGCCGGCACCCTGCAGACCGTAGACCGCCACGGCCGCGCCGTCCTTGAGCAGCGTGACCGACTCGACGTCGTTGGGGTCGATGTCGTTGATCGAACGCGGAATGCCGTCGACGATGTAGAGGATTCCCGACTTGGCGCCGCGGATGGTCATCGAGGCCTGGTCCTCGCCCGGCTGTCCCGAGCTCTGCAACGAGATCAGACCGGTCATGCGGCCTGCGAGACCCTGCGAGATATTGGTCATGGGCATCTTCTGCAGCTCCTTGCCGTCCATTTGCGATACGGCGGCCGTGACGTCGGCGCGGCGCTGGTTGCCGTAGCCGATCACCACCACCTCGTCCAGGCGGGCGGCATCCTCCTTAAGCGTGATGTCGAGCGTGGAGATACCCCCCCCACGACCGCCTTGTGCGATGTCATGCCGATGAAGGAGAAGACCAGCGTACCGCCTTTCGGTACGTCGACCACGTAGTTGCCCTGGGCATCGGTGGTCGTGCCCTTGTTGGTGCTTTCGACCACGACGGTCACGCCGATAAGCGGATTGCCGCTTTCGTCGGTTACCGTACCCCTGACGGTCGGCTGTGCCAGGGCTGTGCCCTTACCGGCCAACAGCAAAGCCAGTGTCACCAGACACGACCTCACTGCCGGGGAATTCCAGAAATTAGAGAGAAACTCTTTCATAGAATTGCATTTAAGTTAGTTTATTAAGTGGGGTGTTACTTGCTCGTTTCGGCGGCGGCGATCCCCTCGGCCAGGGGCTGCCACCAGTCGCGTTTGATGATGTGCATGACGTCGAAGATCATCAGTCCGTCGGTCTGCCGCAGCGCTTCGGCCACGGCGCGGCCGAACTGCTCCGCATCGCCGTCGTACTGCTCGACGTAGAGCGATCCGATCAGGGGCGCCGCACCGCAGGTGAGCCTGCGCGCCCATTCGGCGCCGCCCTCCACGCAGTACCAGTAGCTCTGTTCGTCGGTCATGCCCGCCTCCGTGCGCCGGCCCACGGTGCCGTTGGCACGGTCGACCTCGTCTTTGGTGACGAGCGTGTAGTAGAGGCCGGTCATGTAGACGTCCAGCAGCTCGGCGTAGCCCGTGTTGCGGTATTCGGGCGTGGCCCAGTCGAAATATTCGGCCGGATCGAACTGCGTGCTGGCCCAGTTGACGCCCACGTAGTAGTAGGTCGGGTACCAGGCGCCCGTGTAGTCGCCGATCCGGAGGTCGGGATTGATGGCCTTGAGTGCCGCGTGGCTCTCCTCGACGAACGATTTGATGACGCCGGCGCGCCACTCGATCCATTTGCGGAAGAGCGGGCCCTGCTGCCATTTCCATTCGCCGGCCTCGTTCTGCTGCCAGTAGAGGATGTCCTCGGGGAAGCGGGTCACCTCGGCGCCGATGTAGGTTTCGAAGAGCTGCTTCGAGAGGGGGCTGAAGTCCGACGTGATGTCGTCGTAGCGCAGCCGGTCGAAGATCACGCCGTCGACCTCGGGGTACCGCTCGGCGAACTCCCGGAGGATGTCCAGCTCGTATTTGCGCACTTCGGGGTCGGCCGGGTTGAGCATGCCGTTGTAGTTGGTCTTGATCGTGCTGATGGGGACGATGCCCTCGGGCGTCGAGACCTGCGACTGCCAGTCGGCGTGATCGTCGTAAATGATGCCGCGGTCGAAGTAGTTGTGGCCGCCGGCGAAGATGTTCAGCGAGCCGTACACGCGCATGCCCAGTTCGTGGCCGATGCGGATGAAGTGGTCCAGCACGTCGTAGGTCTCGGGGCGCTCGACGCCGTCCCATTCGTGCATGAAGGGGGCGTAGGCGCTCGGGTAGACCGTTTCGCCCATGATCGACTTCACGTCGACTACGGCGTCGGTGAAGCCGGCCTCGCGGCATTTGCCGAGGTAGTGGCGGATCGAATCGGGATCGTTCGCCAGGGCGAAGTTGGCCTCGCAGTCGAACCACATGTAGAGCCGCTTCTCCGGCTGGGGCGCGGTCGGGGCGCAGGCGCAGGCGGCGCAGGCCGCACAGAGGATCAGGAACAGTTTCTTCATGTTATCTTTCGGGGGATCAGTTGGTTTCCGTAATCACGACGGCGGTCGAGATGCTGCGCTGGACGATCGTCTCTTTGGTACCCGTGTCGCTGGGCTTGTTGAGCACCTTGCCTTCGGCGCCTACGATCGTCGACGAGCCGCCGCCGTCGAGGTTGACGGCGTTGACCACGCCCAGGGCGATCAGCTTGTCGGCCAGTTCGGCGAGCGTGAAGCCGGCGCTGCCGCGCATGTTGCGGCCGTCGCACACGAGCAGCACGATCTTGCCGTCGGCCGTGGCGCCGATGGCCGTGCGGGGCTGGCGCGAGGTGCCGCCGATGCCGCCGCCGTCGAACACCTCTTTCCAGTAGTTCTCCACGGCTACGTTCTTACCCTCCTTGACCAGCATCGGGCCGCCGCCGACCGCCTCGCGGGGCGTCCAGGGCTCGGCTCCGGGGTATTTCGACGTCGGGGGCGCCGACATGTAGGTGTGCGTGCGCTCGTCGTTGTCGAGTGCCGACGGGAAGGCGTAGGGGCGGTTGTCCAGATCGGTCACGCAGTAGATCCAGCGGGTCTGGAACGTGCCGTCGTTCATCTGGCCGAACGAGGAGCGGACCGGATAGACGGTCTGTCCGTTGCGCTCGACGGTCTGGTTTTCGATGGATTTCACCACGCCGTCGGTGATGAGCAGGCTCAGCGAGTTGCCGGCCCACCAGTATCCGGCGTTGATCGTGACGTAGGGCGTGCCCTTGCTTTCGGAGGCGAAGGCGGCGTGGATGGCCGTCGGGGTCTTCTGCTTGGGCAGATGCACGGCGTTGAACCGCAGCTTGGGGTTGGCGTTGCGGTCCACGACGGCTACGAAGCCGAGGCACTGTTTGCCGTTGCCGAGGTCGTCGGTGAATTCGGTCACGGTCAGACCGGCCGGGTAGGGATTCTTCGGCTGATCCGGTTCTTCGGGCTTGTCGCCGCCGGGGCCGTCGGGGAAGGTGTACTCGGGGGTCGACGAATCGTCGCCGCACATGCACAATCCTGCCGACACGCATAGGGTCAACAGGAGGCTGCAAAGGAATTTGAGTTTCATGACGGATGAGCTTGGTTGCTTGGGAATGTCGGTAATAGGTCGGGTATTGATCGTATGAAATTTGTTTGTGTGCGACAAATGTAATAATAAAAATTACTTTGAACAACATTTATGATAATAATTTTTATTTAGTTGTTTCGGCGTGGAAAGATTTGTGCGTTTCGGAGGGGCTTGAGGGTGAAATCGGAGGCTTTCCGGCGCCCTTTTATTTATAAGGTATTGAAAAATAAATTTCTTTATTTATCTTTGCGGAGGATTGCCGTGTCGCGCGGCTGGCCGGCGGACGGACCGCCGTCGTCGCCGATCGCCTGCCGCGAAGATCCGGTGCAATCCTGCCGATGCGAACCTGAAACCTATGAGCAACTCCTTATTCAGACAAGCCGAGGAGCGGAACCGAGCCGCTCTGATCAAGCAGCAGATCATCAATCAGTACATCGTTGGCGGAGATTCCAGCATTACCGAGCTGAGCAAGGCATTGATGCTGAGCGTGCCCACGGTCACCAAGTTTCTCAACGAACTGATCGAGGAGGGATTCGTCTACGATTTCGGCAAGCAGGGCAACGTGGGCGGCCGTCAGCCCAACATCTACGGTCTGAACCCCCATGCCGGCTATTTCATCGGCGTCGAGCTGCGGAAGGATACGGTCCGCATGGCCGCCGTCAACTTCAAGGCGCAGAGCGTGGCCAACCGCGAGGAGCAGTACCTCGTGTCGGGCGATCCGCTGGAGGCGGTCGACCGCCTTTGCGCCGTGATCCGCTCGTTCATCGCGCGCCAGAACCTTCCCAAGGAGAAGATCCTGGCCATAGGCGTCAGCATCTCGGGGCGCGTCAATCCCGATACGGGTTACAGCTACAGCTACTTCTTCGTCGAGGAGCAGCCGCTGGTCATGCTGCTCGAGGAGCGGCTCGGCTATACGGTCTACATCGAGAACGACACGCGTGCGGCCACCTACGGCGAATACATGTCGGGCGTGGGCAACAGCGAGAAGACGATGCTCTACATCAATGCCAGCTGGGGCCTGGGGCTGGGGATGATCCTCGACGGGAAACTTTTCTACGGGAAGTCGGGGTTTTCGGGCGAGTACGGCCATTTCCCGATGTTCGACAACGAGGTAATCTGCCGCTGCGGCAAGCGGGGCTGCCTCGAGACCGGCGCCTCCGGCTCGGCGGTCCATCGCATTTTCCTGGAGCGGCTCGGCGAAGGGCGCATCTCGATGCTCTCGGACAAATTCCGCGGTGGCGAGGCGATCTCGCTCGACGACATTCTCTCGGCGGTGCTGAAGGAGGACGTGCTGGCCATCGAGATCATGGAGTCGGTGGGCCACACGCTCGGCAAGGCGCTGGCCGGGCTCATCAACATGTTCAACCCCGAACTGATCGTGCTGGGCGGGACGCTGGCCGCCACGCGCGACTACCTGATGCTGCCCGTCAAGAGCGCGATCAACAAATATTCGCTGCGCATGGTGAGCAAGGATACCGAGATCAAGTTCTCGAAACTGGGCGAGAGCGCCGGCGTGGTCGGCGCGTCGCTGCTGGCCCGCAGCAAGCTGCTCCACCTGCTGTAGGGGCGGCGGTCCGCGAAAACGACTAACCAAACGAATCCATAACAACTATGCAAGACAAAAAAGTATCTCCGCTCAGCTGGGTCCCGACGGCCTATTTCGCCATGGGGCTTCCGCTGATCCTGTTGAATCTCGTGGCGCCGCTGATGTTCAACGACTTCGGTATCAGCGACGCGCAGGTGGCGTTCTGGACCTCGCTGCTCATTCTGCCGTGGTCGCTCAAACCGCTGTGGAGCCCGCTGATGGAGATGTACCGGACGAAGAAGTTCTTCGTCGTGACGACGCAGCTGGTCTCGGGCGTCTCGCTGGCGCTGGTGGCCATGGCGCTGCCGCTGCCCGACTTTTTCCCCTATGCGGTGGCGATCATGACCGTCATCGCGTTCAGCGGCGCGACGCACGACATCGCGCTCGACGGCGTCTACATCCATGAGCTCTCGAAGACCCAGCAGGCGCAGTACATCGGCTGGCAGGGCGCCTTCTACAACATCGCCAAGGTGACGGCCATGGGCGGTCTGGTCTATCTGGCCGGAGCGCTCGAAGGGTATTTCAAGGCCCGTTTCGAGGCGCAGTCGGAGCCGCTGGCCGAACCCTATGCCGTGCTCTACGCCTGGATGGTCATCATGGGCATCTGCGGCCTGCTGCTGCTGGCGCTGGGCTTCTATCACATGAAGATGCTCCCGAGCGGCGGCGCCGCCACGGCTCATGCGGGCAGCTTCTCGGAGACGATGCGCGAAACGGGACAGGTCTTCCTGCAGTTCTTCCGCAAGAAGTACATCTGGATCTACATCGCCTTCATCGTCTTCTACCGCTTCGCCGAGGGGCTGGTCATCAAGATCGTGCCGCTGTTCCTCAAGTCGCCCGTCGCGGATCAGGGCATGGGGCTGACCAAAGGCGAGATCGGTCTCTACTACGGGACGTTCGGCGTGGTGGCCTTCATCGTGGGGTCGATCCTGGGCGGTTACTTCATCTCGTGGCGCGGGCTGCGCAAGGCGCTCTTCCCGCTGTGCTGCATCTTCAACGTGCCGTTCGCCGTCTATGCGCTGCTGGCCTGGGCGCAGCCTTCCAGCCCTGTGCTGGTGTGCGGCGCCATCGTGTTCGAATATTTCAGCTACGGATTCGGATTCGTGGGGCTCACGCTCTTCATCATGCAGCAGGTGGCTCCGGGTAAGCACCAGATGGCGCACTATGCCTTCGGTTCGGCGCTGGCCAACCTGGGCGTGGCGCTGCCGGGCATGATCAGCGGCGTGATAAGCGACGCGGTCGGCTACCGGGCCTTCTTCATGTGGGCGCTGCTGGCTACGGTCCCGGCGTTCCTCATCACTTGGTTCGTCCCCTTCACCTATCCCGACGAGAAAGCGGCTCCCGAGCAGGCCGAAGCCTGAGAATCGGAGTGCGGAGCATGTGCGGGCCGTCGATATTCGTCGACGGCCCGCACGGCGTTTGAGCGGAACGGGGCCGCGAATCCGGGCGCGCGGCCCGGAGCTGCCTGCGGCAGGCAAAGCGCGTCCCGAGGCGGCGGTGCGGAAGGGGGTGTCCGGAATCCGTCCGCACCGGTTCGGTTCGGGCCGGACCGCGCCGGATGCGATTTGGTATGCGTCTTGCAGCGCAGTGCGGTGGCCGCCCTTTCGGCGGCAGGAGGATTTTAAAACTGTTCTACTATGCAAAAAATGTTCGATACGTTGTTCGAGCACTCGAAACGGATGGTCCGGTACTGGTGGCTGATGCTGCTGACCGGAATCGCCCTTTTCGTGCTGGGTATTCTGATTTTCGTCTATCCGATGCAAAGCTATGTCGGCATGGCGCTGATTTTCGGATGGGTGATCTTCTTCTCCGGCGTCGCGCAGGTCGTGCTCTCCGCGGCCAACCGCCATTTCATCACGGGGCGCGGGTGGATGCTCGCGGGAGGTATCATCGAGATCGTGCTCGGGTTGATTCTCGTGTTCAACACGGCGCTTTCCGCCGTTTCGCTCCCTGTTTTCCTGGGCTTCTGGCTTCTGTTCCGCGGCTTCAGCGCCATCGGCCTGGGCGGCGATATGCAGGCGATGCGGGTTCCGGGTTCGGGCTGGACCATCGCCAGCGGCGTGCTGCTGCTGCTCTGTGCGCTGTGGATGATCTTCCAGCCGCTGGTGTTCGGCACGACCGCCGTGATCGTCTGGGTCGGGGTGTCGCTGCTGTTCGCCGGGGCGGCTGCCTGCTCGTTCGCCGTGCAGCTGCGCAGGGCGCACGAGTGCTTCAAGGAGGAGTGATGCCGCGGCAGCGCTGCGCATGGCCGGCCTTTGCTGCGGCACGGACCGAATGAAACGGAATATCCCGGGGCCCACGATGGGTTCCGGGATATTCCGTTTCGGCCGCGGCCTTTCGCCGTCGTCAGAGATTCAGCTTCTTGCGCAGCGCCGCGGGCAGCGCGTTCCTGTTGATCGTGATCGAGGTGGTCTTCAGCGCCACGAAGGGCTTCGAGAAGTACCAGAACCCTTTGTAGGGCGAATTGACGTTCCACGAGTTCTGCACCTTATAATAGGTCGTGCCGTTCTGGTCCTCGGCCGTCCCGACGATCACCATGCCGTGGTCGTCGGTCGTGTCGTAGTTGTCGAACGCCTCCTGGCGCGACTGCTGCGTGACGGTGCGCTCCTTGCCGGGCTTGTCGAACTTGTAGAGCGCCTCCTCTTTCTCGCGCTGCGTCAGCTGGCCCCACTTCTCGGCCTCGGTGCCGCTCATGCTCTCCAGGTCGGCCTCGGGAAGGATGCCGATCCCCTTGGTGCGGCTGAAGCCCTTGTCGCTGACGTCGGTGCCCCAGGCCACCGTGTAGCCTTTGTCCAGCGCGTGGTCGATGGCGGCCATCATCTCGTCGAGCGGTACGTTGTAGACCGTGCCCCACATCCAGTTGTCGGGAATCTCGATGATGAACTGCGTGTAGAACGGATGGTGCGTGAACGACGTGAGGTCGACGTAATCCTCCATGTCGATCGGGAGCGACGCGGCGAACGACTGCGGCGTATAGCTCCGGCCTTCCCACTCGAACGTCTCGGGACAGACGCCGAAATAGGTGTCGAGCAGTGCGTCGAAGCCCCGCTTCCAGGCGGTCGAGAGCGGCTTCTTGCCATCCTCCGAGGCTGCCATGACGGCGTCGAGATAGGCTTTCAGCACGCGCGAGAGTTCGTGGAAATCGGGTTTGTCCGTGCCGTAGTTGAGGCCGGGGTAGACGTCGTTCGGCACGATGCCGTGGGCCTTGATGCCCTCCGTCACGTCGCGCGAGGCGCCGCCTTCGGCGAAGTTGATCGTGCCGTGCATGCGCATGTATTTTTCGGCCTTGTCCATGAACGAGTGGCGCACGATCCACATCTCCGAGAGGTGCATTTCGCGGCCGCCGCTCCGCAGGATCTCGCTTTCGAGCATCGTCATGGTCGAGTAGCACCAGCACGTGCCGCTGCGGTTCTGATCCTTCACGGGGGTCGTGCGCAGGATGTTCCGGTCGGTGAACCGGTATCCTTCGGGTTCGCCGTCGGTTTCGGCGGTTTGCGCTCCGGAGGCGAATACCGTGCAGAGCATCAGCAGAGTAAGGAGGTTTTTCATAAGCGGGTTGTGTGTTTGCGATTATCGGTTCGTTGCGGTCGCGGAGGCTCCGGGTGCGCAGGGTACCGGCTTGCGGCGAAATCCCTGCCGGGCTCCGGCAGCCGCGGCGGATCGTCTCCGCCGCGGCATGCCCTCCGGGTCGTTATTTCTTCGAGGTGGAGACGATCTTCAGGCACTCCTCGAGGGTCAGCTCCTCGGGCTTGGCGCCCTTGGGCAGCCGGTAGTTTTTCCCCTTGTAGGCGATGTAGGCGCCGTAGCGGCCGTTCTTCACGAGCATGTCCGGATCCTCGGCGAAGCGCTTGAGCGGCGTCTGCGCCGCGACGGCTGCGGCCTGGTGCTCGCGGATGAGCGCTACGGCGCGGTCGTAGCCGATCGTGTACGGGTCGTCGGTCTTGGCGAGCGAGGCGAACGATTTGCCGTGGCGGACGTAGGCGCCGTATTTGCCGATGCCGACCGTTAGCGGCTCGCCGTCCAGCTCGCCCAGCGGACGGGGCAGCGCGAAGAGCTCGAGCGCCTCGTCGAGGGTGATCGATTCGATCAGCTGTCCCTTCTTGAGCGATGCGTACCGCGGTTTTTCGCCCTCGGCCCCCGCGATCTCGACCATCGGGCCGTAACGGCCGATGCGGGCTTTCACCTCGCGGCCCGTCAGCGGGTCGCTGCCCAGGACGCGGGCCATGTCGGCCTTGGTCGTCTGGGTGCCGATGGCCGTGTCGACCAGGCGGTGGAACGGACCGTAGAAGTCGTCGATCATCTTTTCCCACGTGATGTCGCCCTCGGCGATGCGGTCGAACTCCTTCTCCACGTTGGCCGTGAAGTTGTAGTCCATGATCGACTCGAACTGATGCTCCAGGTAGTCGTTGACCACCATGCCGATGTCCGTGGGCGACAGGCGGTTCTTCTCCTTGCCGTAGCTCTCCGTGAGCCTCTTCTCGGCGATGGTGCCGTCGGACAGGAGCAGCTGGAGGTAGTCGCGCTTCTGCCCCTCCTTGTTGCGCTTGACCACGTAGCCGCGGTTGATGATGGTGGTGATCGTCGGGGCGTAGGTCGACGGACGGCCGATGCCCAGCTCCTCGAGCCGCTTGACGAGCGAAGCCTCGTTGTAGCGGGCCGGAGCCTGGGTGAAGCGCTCCGTGGCGCCGATCTGCGTGGCGACGAGTGCGTCGCCCGCCTGCATCTTGGGCAGCATGCCTTCGCCGCTTTCGGTCGTCTGCTCCTCGTCGGTCGACTCGGAGTAGAGTCTGAGGAAGCCGTCGAACCGGATCACTTCGCCCGTCGCGACGAACTGCTGCGACGAGCCCGAGACGTCGATGACGATCGACGTGCGGTCCAGTTCGGCGTGCACCATCTGCGAGGCGACCGTGCGTTTCCAGATCAGGTCGTAGAGCTTTTTCTCGGTCGGCGTCCCCTCGATCGTCTGGCGGTCGATGTAGGAGGGACGGATGGCCTCGTGTGCCTCCTGCGCCCCTTTGGTCTTGGTTTTGTAGTTGTGCCAGGCGGAATATTTCTCGCCGTAGAGTTTCGTGATCTCCTCCTTGCACTGGGCCAGCGCCTGCTGCGAGAGGTTCACCGAGTCGGTACGCATGTAGGTGATCAGACCCTGCTCGTAGAGGTGCTGTGCCACGGACATGGTCTGCGAGACCGACATGCCCAGTTTGCGGCCTGCCTCCTGCTGGAGCGTCGAGGTGGTGAAGGGCGGCGCCGGATAGCGCTGGGCCGGCTTCTCCTCGGCCTTGACGACCGTGAAGGAGGCCTGCGCGGCGTGCCCGAGGAACGCGCGGGCCTGATCGGCCGTGTCGAACCGCGTGTTGAGCTCGGCCTTGAAGAGTGTCCTGTCGGGGTCCTGTGCGGCGTAGAACTGCGCCACCACGCGGAAATAGGGCGTCGACCGGAAGGCGATGATCTCGCGTTCGCGCTCGACGATCAGTCGCACGGCCACCGACTGCACGCGGCCGGCCGAGAGCGACGGCCGCACCTTTTTCCACAGCACGGGCGAGAGTTCGAAGCCCACGAGCCGGTCCAGGATGCGGCGCGCCTGCTGGGCGTTCACCAGGTCCATGTTGACCGTGCGGGGCTTTTCGATCGCCTCGAGGATCGCGCGCTTGGTGATCTCGTGGAAGACGATGCGCTTGGTGGTTTCGACCGGGAGACCCAACACTTCGGTCAGGTGCCATGCGATGGCCTCTCCTTCGCGGTCTTCATCGGATGCCAGCCATACGGTCTTCTCCTTGGCCAGCTTCTGCAATTCGCCGACGACCTTTTTCTTGTCGCTCGGGATTTCGTATACGGGTTTGTAGCCGTCGGCCAGATCGACGCCCAGCGCCTTTTTCGAGAGGTCGCGGATATGGCCGAAGCTCGACTTGACGACGAAGTCCTTGCCGAGAAACTTCTCGATGGTTTTCGCTTTCGCCGGAGACTCGACGATGATCAGATTGTCCTGCATTGCTGAAATATGTCGTTTCCGAAATGCGAAAACCTAAGTTTGGAACTTAGGTCTTGCGCATCGGGTATTATCGTTGCCTTTATTTATTGTTCGACGACCACCGTGTAGGTGAGTTCGAGTTTGATCGGCGCGTTGTTCTCGCCGTCGTTGAATCCCTGCAGCACGGTGAAGTCGGAGGTGAAGGTGTCCGAAGCTCCGGGGCCCAGATAGATCTTGCGGTTGGCGATCTTCTCCAGGTCGATCCTGCGGTTTTCCGCCTCGGCGCTCTCCTTTTCCTTGCGGTAGCGGTTCCAGAGGTTCTGGACGTAGCTGGTGATGTTCATCACGTAGCATCCCTGGCTGCGGTTGATGTAGCCTCCGTAGGCCAGTTCGGTGCTGTACTGCTGTTCGTAGAGGTAGTAGTAGTCCGAGATGCCCGACAGCCGCTTGTAGTCGGTGTAGAGACCCAGCCGCGAGAGCGAGGCGTCCATCTGTCCGGCCATCGCGTCGAGCTGCGTGATGTTGCGCCAGTCGTAGTCGCTCTGCGGAAAATAGATCATCAGCTTGGCCTGGTTGATGCCCAGCGAATGCCCGCCGGCCGCATTGTTGTCGGCGCACAGCTGCTCCAGCGCGTCGAAGAAGTCGCCCGTGAAGGCGATCTCGGTCACCACGCCGCCCATGCCTTCCGCGATCGCATACCTCGCTTCCGGACGAGCCGTATTGGTCTCTTTGGCGCTTTCGGGGTCGATGCGCAGCGCGCCCGTCGTGGTCGCGGTCGAATAGTCGTGCCGGATGGTGTTGATCGACACGTTGCCGGCCGACGCATAGGAGTCGCGGAAGAAGTAGACCAGGCTGAGCGTATCCCGGATCAGGGTCGGATCGCTCTCCACGCGGTTGCGGCCGTAGATCGAGAAGCCCGAGGCGTCGAGTGCCGTGGCGTACATGCCGCCCTTCGCGACGGAGTTGTTCCGCGGCCGGATGTAGAAGCCCTTGAACTCCTCGACCCAGTAGTCGAGGCTGTCGTTGCCGTAGATGGTGTAGTCGTCCTTGTACTTGCCTTCGATGAGCATCAGCCGTTTGATGAGCCGGCGTCCGGCCTCGGTCGGCTCCATTGTGACGTTCGTGGTCGCCGGGCCGGTGCTTTTGCCGTCGGGGAAGGTGAACGAGAAGAGCGGTTCGGAGGAGACGATGCCCGCCGCTTCGGGGTCGAACGTGAAGAAGAAGTTCGAGTCGCGTTCGCTCTTGCCCTCTTCGATCGGCTTCTCCGTGAGGTACTTGTTGTCGATCACCTCGTAGATGTCGAACGTCTGCGGTTCGAGCGTATCGCCGCCGTAGCTCTTGATCGAGAGCATGATCTGCGCCGAGTCGAAGATCGGCCGGTAGCCGAAATACCCCTGCTCGACGGTGTAGTAGCTGACGTACTGCGTGAGGAAGCCCGCCGACCGCAGTCCGACCGTGTCGTTCTGGATGGTGCCCAGGTAGCCGTAGTCGAGGTTCGACGAGATGATCGAATCGCTCTGGAACAGCCGCGTCTCGAAATATTTTTTCGGGTTGGGCGCGCCGTCTTTGAGCCTGCCGCCCAGCACGGTGAATCCCGCCTTGAGCTGCTGGTGGGAGGGGGTGATGTTCTGGCCGAGCGAATCGTCGACCGTGGTGCATCCCGCCGCGGCCAGCACGGCGATTCCCGCCGTCAGCGCGGCCGAGCGAATCGCGGAGCGGAAGTTATTGCAGATCTTCATAGAATCGGTTGTAATTGTCGAAAAAGTCCTCTGCCTCGGGAGACCGGTACTCCAGCACGGGCTTCCCGCTCTCCCGGGCGAATGCCAGGATCTCGGGCGCCGCGTTTTCGGAGGCCGCCACCACCCCGTCGGCATAACTGATAACGAAGCGGCAGAGGTTTTCGTATGAAGGGGTATCGAGAACCGACATATTTTTGTCCCGGATACCTTCGTTTTCGATCTTTTTGCGGAAGCCGCCGTCCAGCGTGCCGGGGAACGCATCGTCGTAGAGCGACACGACGATCTTCACGTCGCGGAAGATCGGGTCGTCGGCGAAGACCTTCCGCAGGTAGAGCGGCACGATGCCCGCGAACCAGCCGTGGCAGTGCACCACCGTGGGCGACCAGCGCAGCTTCTTGACCGTCTCCAGCACGCCGCGGGCGAAAAAGAGCGCCCGTTCGTCGTTGTCGGCGAACGGCAGGCCCTCCTCGTCGTGCAGGATGGCCTTGCGGGCGAAGTAGTCGTCGTTGTCGATGAAATAGATCTGTACGCGGGCCGACGGGATCGAGGCGACCTTGATGATGAGCTGGTGGTCGTTGTCGTCGATGATGAGGTTCATGCCCGACAGGCGGATCACCTCGTGCAGCTGGTGCCTGCGCTCGTTGATGCAGCCGTAGCGGGGCATGAACGTGCGGATCTCGTTGCCGCGTTCCTGCATGGCCTGCGAAAGTGTGCGGCACAACCGCGAGCACTCCGTTTCCGGGAGATAGGGGGTGATCTCCTGACACACGTACAGAATCTTGCTGGATGCCATTATCGATGGTTTTATTGGAGCAAAGATAGTGAAAACCGCCGGCAGAACCAAATTTATTTGGCCGTCGGCATGCCGTCGCCTCCTCTGCGTGAATGAATTATCCGTCTGGTCCGCGTCCCGTTTCAGAGAATCAGCATGGCGTCGCCGTAGGTTCCGAAGCGGTATCCCTCCTCGCGGGCGACCTTGTAGGCGTTCATCACGCAGTCGTATCCGCCGAACGCCGCCACCATCATCAGCTGGGTGGAGTAGGGCAGGTGGAAGTTGGTCACCATGGCGTCGGCCACCGTGAATTCGTAGGGGTGGAAGATGAACTTGTTGGTCCATCCCTCCATGGCCTTGATCATGCCGTGGGTCGAGACCGCCGTTTCGAACGTGCGCATCACGGTCGTGCCGATCGAGACCACCTTGCGCCCTTCGCACTTGGCGCGGTTGACCGCTTCGGCCGCCTCCTCCGTGACGAAGAACTGCTCGGAATCCATCTTGTGCTTAGACAGGTCCTCGACGTCGACCGTGCGGAAATTGCCCAGCCCGACGTGCAGCGTGATGAACGTGCGGTCGATCCCTTTGATCTCCATGCGTTTCATCAGGTGTTTCGAGAAGTGCATGCCGGCCGTCGGCGCGGCGACGGCGCCCTCGTGCGCGGCGAAGATCGTCTGGTAGCGTTCGGCGTCCAGCGGCTCGACCTTTTCGCGGACCCAGCGGGGCAGCGGGGTTTCGCCCAGGCGGAACAGGGCCTCCTTGAACTCCTCGTACGAGCCGTCGAACAGGAACCGGAGCGTCCGCCCGCGCGAGGTGGTGTTGTCGATCACCTCGGCCACCAGCAGGTCGTCGTCGCCGAAGTAGAGCTTGTTGCCGATGCGGATCTTGCGGGCCGGATCCACCAGTACGTCCCACAGTCTCAGCTCGCGGTTCAGTTCGCGCAGCAGGAAGATCTCGATCTCGGCGCCGGTCTTCTCCTTGTTTCCGTAGAGCCGGGCGGGGAAGACCTTCGTGTCGTTGAACACGAAGAGGTCCTTTTCGTCGAAGTAGTCGATGATCTCCTTGAAGATGCGGTGTTCGATGGTTCCCTTCTTTCTGTCTACGACCATCAGCCGGGATTCGTCGCGATTCTCCGCCGGATATTTCGCCAGCATTTCGGGCGAGAATTCGTACCCGTATTGGGATAGTTTCATAAGTGGGTCGGTCTTGATTCTGTCGAAAAAACAAATAGCCAATTATTTCCAATACGAAAAAAAGACTATTTTGTTTCGGCTCCGGCGATTTTTTCCAGAAAATCTTCCAGCCGGTGCGCCTTGTCGAGCGTAAATCCGCCGCTGCGCGTGCGGCGCAGCGCCGTGAGGTGGGCACCGCTGCCGAGCGCCTCGCCGATTTCGCGGGCCAGCGACCGGATGTAGGTCCCCTTGCTGCAACGCACGCGCACGCGGATGCGGGGCAGCGCGCATTCGAGCAGCTCCATCTCGTAGATCGTGATCCGGGCCTTGCGCAGCGCCACCTCCTCGCCGGCGCGGGCCAGTTCGTAGGCGCGCGTGCCCTCGATCTTCTTCGCCGAGTAGAGCGGCGGCTCCTGGAGCCGTTCGCCGGTGAGCGCGTCGAGCGCCCCGAGCACCGCCTCGCGCGTGATGTGCTCCCAGGGGTAGGTCCTGTCGACGGGGTGTTCGAGGTCGTAGCTGGGGGTCGTGGCGCCCAGCATCACGTCGGCGATGTACTCCTTCTCTTCGCTCTGCAGGGCGTCGACCATCTTCGTGGCGCGTCCGATGCAGACCAGCAGCACGCCCGTGGCCAGCGGATCGAGCGTGCCGGCGTGGCCGACCTTGATGCGCCGGAAGCCGATGCGCCGCAGCGCGAACTTGATTTTCCGCACCACGTCGGCCGAGGTCCATTCCAGCGGCTTGTCGACGACGGCGATGTAGCCCTCTTCGAAGTTGATGCCCCGCAGGTCGAGTCCGTTGTCCATAATCAGCAGAAATAGGCGGTCAGCGAAACGATGCCGGCGACGGCGCAGTAGACGGCGAACCAGATCAGCTTGCCCCGTTTCACGATGTCGATCATGAACTTGCAGGCGAACGAGCCGGTGGCGAAGGCGGCGGCGAATCCGGCCGCTATCGTGCCCCACGACATGTCGAGCGCAGCCAGGTCGCCCGAAACCAGATCCAGGAGCATTTTGCCCAGGATGACCGGAATGACCATGAGGAACGAGAAGTGCGCCACGCTCTCCTTGGTGTTGCCCAGCAGCAGGCCGGTGGCGATGGTGGAGCCCGAGCGCGAGAGTCCGGGCATCGTGGCGGCGGCCTGCGCCGCGCCGATCAGCAGGGCGTCGCGGTAGGAGATGGTCTCTTTGCGGCGGGGCCGCGCGTAGTAGGCGAAGGCGAGCAGCGCGGCGGTGACCAGCAGCATGGCGCCCACGAAGCCCAGCGACCCGAAGAGCTGCTCGATCCGGTCGCTGAAGAGCACGCCGACGATGCCGGCCGGGACCATCGAGATCAGAATCTTCAGCACGTAGGCCTGTTCCTCGTTGAAGCGGCGCGAGAAGAGGCCCAGCAGCAGGCGCCGCAGCTCGCGCCACAGCACGACGATCGTGCTGCATACCGTGGCGGCGTGCAGCATCACGTCGAAGGTGATGTTGTTGTCGGGGATGGAGACGCCCAGGAGCTCTTTGGCGAGCTGCAGGTGTCCGCTCGACGAGACGGGCAGAAATTCGGTGAGGCCCTGTACGATGCCCAGGACGATGGCTTGCAAGGTGTCCATTTATCGAAAAAAAGTATGGTGTGCGATTCGCATGCGGCGGCGCGGGACCCTCCGGCCGGCGCGCCGTTTCCCGCCGCATGCCGGGTCCTATGCGTCGAAGCGCTTCATGATGGCGAAGATCTCGACGACGAAGCCGCCGATGACCAGGATCGGGGCGAGCGTGATGCGCCGCCACGAGAACATCGCGTAGTTGAATTCGTCGGGCGAGTCGCTGCCTCCGCCCGTCATCAGGACGAAGCCCGTCAGTACGACGAGGAATCCGATGGCCAGCAGCAGGTAGTTTTTGCGGGTGAGTGGCATCCGCGGATCTTCCTTTCGGGGTGTCGGTTGCATTTTCATTGACTAATAGAGATGGATCTTGTTCGATTTCATGTTGACGAACCGGTTGAGCGCGAAGTAGGTGAAAGCCGTCGAGGTGGCGACTCCGCCCGCGATCATGGCCAGCAGAATCGTCGCGATCTCTTTCGCGCGGCCGCCGGCCAGCAGCTCCGGAACGGTCTCGTTCAGCCCGTAGACGGCCGCGCAGAACAGCACCGAGGCCGCGATGCCCGCCAGCAGCCCCTGCGTGAGGCTGTTGCCCAGGAACGGCTTCATGATGAACCACTTCGTCGCGCCGACCAGTTTCATCGTATTGATCAGGTAGCGCTTCGAGAAGATCGCCAGCCGGATCGTGTTGTAGAGCAGGATGAGCGAGATGACGAGCAGGGCGCCGCCGAAGAGCAGCAGGACGAGCCGGATCTTGCCGATCGTGGCGTGCAGCCGTTCGGCCATCATGGCCGGGACGGAGACCCGTTCGACGCCGTCGGTCGCCGACAGCCGCGCGACGAATGCGTCGAGCGCTTCGGCGTCCGCCGATCCGGACGTCAGGGTCAGTTCGAACGAGTCGGCCAGCGGATTCTCGTCGAGCACCGCCTCGAATTCGTCGGCGAACAGCTGCCGGAAGGTTTCGTCTTCGGCCTTCTCCTCCTTGGACGAGAAGACGACCGTGCCGACGAGCTCCTCCTGCGCGAGCGCTTCGCCGATGGCGGCGCGGCGTTCGTCCGACAGCTCCCGGCGCAGCTCCACGCTCACGGGGACGCTCTGGCGGAGCGTGCGGGCCGCCTGCATCGCCACGGTCAGCAGATGGCCCACCGAGCCCAGCAGGAAGAGTACGAGCGTCATGCTGACGGTCGATACGATGTACGAGTTCCGTACCTTGCGTTTGAGTCTTTTATCGTCTTTCATGTGCGTACGCAATGCATTTTTCGGGACGGCGGCGCTTTCCGTCCGCCGGGTCGTGCGGGGCCGCGGCGGCGGACCTCGCCGCAGGCGGCTACCGGTCGGCGGATGCCGCGGCTTTCCGTTTTCTCGATTTGCGGAGGGCATAGACCGCCGCCGCAGCGGCGCCCGTCAGAATGAGGAGCGAGCAGCCCCCCGTGATCCCCTCCGCCAACTCCCAGTGCGGCGCCCGGAACCGCCATTCGACCGTGCCGTTTTCGGCGGCCGGCAGACGCATGGCCCGCAGCAGGTAGTCGGCGCGGAAATAGGGTGCCGGCTCGCCGTCGACATAGGCCGTCCAGCCCTTGTCGTAGAAGATCTCGGAGAAGACCGCTATGCCGCCCTGCGGCGCCGTGTATTCGTAGCGCAGGTAGTTGGGCCGGTAGTCCGTCAGCCGGATCGTCTCCGCGCGGGCGTCGGCCGGCGTCTCCGCACGCAGCGCTCCGGACTCCTCCGCCGCAGCGCGGTCCCGGTCGGCGACGACGGCCGTCGTGCGCAGGTCGGTCGTCTCCAGCGCGTCGATCTCCTCCTGCGGCGTGGCGGCGAAACGGACCGCGTCGACGAACCATGCCGGGCCGTATTCCGTGCCGCGGCGCTCGGCCTGCGGGGTCCCCTGCGCGCCGAACCCGATCGTGTAGCGGGTGTTGAGCATATCCAGCACGTACGGGGCGATCTCGTCGCGTTCGAGCCGGCGGTTGCCGTTGCGGTCGCTCATGTAGCGGGAGATCAGGTCCTGGTAGCGGGCCAGCTTGGCCCCGTGGTAGCCGCCTATCGAGCGGTGAAAATAGGAGGTCGTGGCGTCGTTGAACGGATCGACGGTGAGGTTCAGCACGCGGTAGCCCGGCTCCGTGTCGCGGAGGATCTCCTTGTCCGCCGCGGTGGGTGCGACCCGCTGCGTGCGCGCCGGGACGAAGTCGTCGGACGAGAGGAAGCGCAGGTCGACCGGAACGAGGTCGGCGAGGACCAGTACGCCGGTCGCGGCGAGGAGCACCGCCTTGTTGATCTTCCGGCAGAGGTACAGCGCCGCGGCGCCCGCCGTCAGGAGGATCAGCAGCAGCGAGCGCATTGCGTCGCTGCGCATCATCCGCATGCGCTCGTGCGCCATGGCGTCGCCGATCGTCGCCCCGATCTCTTCGGGAACGCCCTGAGCGATCTGTTCGTGCGCGCCGTTCGCCGCCAGGATGTGACGCACCTGTTCGGTCATCATCTCCGTGCTTTCGGCCCGTCCGAATCCGAATAGCGAGCCGCCCGCCGCGGCCAGGATCAGACACAGCCCGCCCGTGACGGCCGCAGCGCCCGCTACGGCCCGCAGCGCCGTTTTGCGGTCGCAGTCCGGCGCGCAGAGCCGCGTCAGCGCCATCGCGCCCAGCAGCGGCACGCTCCATTGCACGACGACCAGCGCCATCGATACGGTGCGGAACTTGTTGTAGCCGGGCAGGTAGCGGAACATCAGCTCGGTGAAGCCCATGAAGTGGTGTCCCCACGCCAGCAGCACCATCAGCAGGCTGACCGCCAGGATCCACCATTTGTTGCGCCCGCGGGCCAGCAGCAGCCCCAGGATGCCCAGGAACAGCACCGTGGCGCCCAGGTAGGTGGGGCCCGCCGTGTAGGGCTGCTCGCCCCAGTAGGCCGGCAGCTGTGCGGCGGCCGAGGGGGTGAAGCCGCATGCGCGCAGCGCGGCGGCCACTTCTCCGTCCGTGGCGAACGCGCGGCCCGAATCGCGCCCCATGAAGTCGGGCACGAGCAGGTTGAGGGTCTCGGCGCGGCCGTAGCTCCAGGCCGTGGCGTAGTCCAGGTCGAGCCCTTCGTTCGGCGCACCGTCCGCCGCGGCCAGTTCGGAGCCGCCGCGGATCGTATCCTTCGAATGCTGGGCCGTGTACCACAGCGGGGCGAAATTGGACCCTGCGGCCAGGAGTCCGGCCCCCGCCAGCACGGCGGTGCGCAGGGCGAAGTCGCGCCATGCGCCCTTGCGGAGCGCACCGACGGCCTCGCTGATCCAGAAGACGGCGGCGGCCAGCAGGAAATAGTAGGTGATCTGCGGATGGTTGGCGCCGATTTCGAGCGAGGCGGCGAGCGCAGTGAGCGCGGCGCCGAGCCACAGGTTGCCGCGCAGCGCCACGTAGATGCCCGCCATCATCGGCGGGGCGTAGACCAGCGCCCACATCTTGGTGATGTGTCCGGCGCCGATGATCAGCAGGAAGTAGGTCGAAAGCCCGTAGGCGAGCGCGGGGACGATCCCGATCCAGGGGTCGACGCCGCAGATGCAGAGCATCAGCCACATGGCCGCCATGGCGAAGAAGAGGAAAGCGGCCGGCGTGTCGAGGATGCGCACGACCTGGCCGACGGTCCGTTTGACCAGCTGGGCCGGGTAGGCGACGTTGATCAGATAGGCGGGCATGCCGCCGAACATGCCGCCCGTCCACTGGGGGTCTTCGCCCGTCTCGGCGCGCGCCCGGCGGATGTCGTGCGTCATTCCCTCGTACTGGAGCACGTCGTGCTGGGGCAGCGTCTCGCCGCGGAACTGGGGGGCGAAATAGAGCGCGCTCACCGCGAAAAACAGCAACAGGGCCGTCGCGACGGGCGACAGCCGGGAGAGAAGTCCGTTCGAAAAATCCATCTTTTTGCGCATTACCGGCTGCCAAAGGTACGAAAAAACATTGATTCAGCGCGGTGCGATCCCGAAAAATGACTATCTTTGCCGAAAGAAAAACTTCGGCATGGACGGAATCTCCCCGTGCGTGCGGCGGCCGTCCGGTCGCCGGGCGTTGCGGGGGATGCGTGCCGTCTTCGCTTGCGTAACAGGTTGTCTTTTATGGTTACACTCGATAAGATCCGCAAACCGATCGGCGCCGATCTGGATGCTTTCGACGAGTTTGTGGTTCGGAATTTCACGGCTGAAGGGAAATTGCTTTCCGACATGCTGCGCTATGCGCTCTCCGCACGCGGGAAAGGCATCCGTCCGACGGTCGTGCTGCTCGCCGCCGGGCTGAACGCCCCCGTCCGGCGCGAGCGGATGGGGCAGCGGGCCTATCTGGCCGCCCTGCTGGTGGAGATGATCCATGTCGCCTCGCTCATCCACGACGACGTGATCGACGAGTCGGACATGCGCCGCGGCAAGCCGTCGGTCAATGCGCGCTGGCAGTCGCACCGGGCGGTGCTGCTGGGCGACTATATCCTCGCCCGGAACATGAGCATCGGCCTTTCGAGCGGCCAGTTCGATCTGGTGACCCACGTCGTCGAGACGATGAGTGCCCTCTGCGAGGGGGAGATGCTTCAGAGCGAACGGGCCGACCGGGGCGGCATGACGCGGGCCGCCTGTCTGGAGATCATCCGCAAGAAGACGGCCGCTCTGATCGCCACGAGCGCGTCGGCCGGGGCGCTGGCCGTCGGTGCGCCGCGCGAGAAGGTGGCGCTGATGCACCGTTTCGGCGAGGCGCTGGGAATGGCCTTCCAGATTCAGGACGACATCCTGGACTACACCCCTTCGGCGCAGACGGGAAAGCCCGCCAACAACGACCTGCGCGAGCGGAAGGTGACCCTCCCGCTGCTCGCGGTGCTGGAGCGGGCCGGCGAAGTGCGCCGCACCGAGCTGCTTGACCGGCTCTCCCGCTGCCGTGAGGACGAGGCGGAGGTGGAGTACCTGCGGCGCACGGTCGAGGACGAGGGGGGCATCGCCGCCGCGGGGGGGATCATGCAGCAGTATCTGGCGCAGGCCGCCGGGCTGCTCGCCGGGTACGAACCCTCGGACTACCGGACCGCGCTGATCGATCTGTGCGCCTACGTGGCCGAACGCGACCGGTAGGCGCGTGTTGCGAGAATGAGACATTAACCTAAATAAAATCTTATGGAACAAAAGAAAAACTACACGCTGCCGATCATCACAATGTTCTTTCTCTTTGCGATGATCTCGTTCGTCACGAATCTGGCGGCACCTTTCGGAACGATCTGGAAGAACGAGTACGCCGGAGCCAATACGCTCGGCATGATGGGCAATATGATGAACTTCCTGGCCTATCTGTTCATGGGTATTCCGGCGGGCAACCTGCTCGTGCGCATCGGATATAAGAAGACGGCGCTCATCGCCATGGGCGTCGGCATCCTGGGTCTGTTCGTGCAGTATCTGTCGAGCCGCTTCGGCGCCGACACCGCGCTGTTCAATTACGAGACGATCAACGAGGAGACCAACGAGGCGGTGAACATCGCCGTGAAGCTCAACTTCATCATCTATCTGCTGGGCGCTTTCATCTGCGGTTTCTGCGTCTGCATGCTCAATACGGTCGTGAACCCCATGCTCAACCTGCTGGGCGGCGGCGGCAACAAGGGCAACCAGCTGATCCAGACGGGCGGTGCGCTCAATTCGCTGTCGGGCACGCTGACGCCGCTGTTCGTCGGCGCGCTGATCGGCACCGTGACGCCCAAAACGAACATGACGGACGTCGCTCCGCTGCTTTTCATCGCGATGGGTGTCTTCGCCGTGTCGTTCCTGGTCATTTCGTTCGTCTCGATTCCCGAGCCGCACCTCCAGAAAAAACAGGATGCCGGTAAGAAGGCTCGGGCGCAGTACAGTCCCTGGAGCTTCCGCCATTTCATCCTGGGCGTCATCGGTATCTTCATTTACGTAGGTATCGAGGTGGGTATCCCGGGCACGCTGAACTTCTATCTGGCCGACGCTTCGTCGAAGGGCGCAGGCATCCTGATCAACGGAGCGGCTATCGGCGGCGCGATCGCGGCCATCTACTGGCTGCTGATGCTGGTGGGCCGTCTGGTGAGCAGCGTGATCAGCGGCAAGGTTTCCAGCCGCGTGCAGCTGCTCGTGGTATCGGCGCTGGCGATCCTGCTGGTCATCGGGGCGATCTTCACGCCGAAGAGCGTCGGCATGGATGTGCCGGGCTTCATCTACAATCCGGAGGAGAAGACCGAAGCCATCTTGCAGGAGGCCGGCGTTCCGGCCGAGACGATCGCGGCCTTCATGGCCGACCCGCAGGGCGTAGACCTTTCGGAATATGCCCCGGCTCTGAAGGAGGAGGCCAACCTCACGCCCGCCGAGCTTCCGGGTTCGATGAAATCGCCGCGCGTGCCGCTGAGCGCGCTGCTGCTGATCCTGTGCGGCCTGTGCACCTCGGTGATGTGGGGCGGCATCTTCAACCTGGCGGTCGAGGGGCTCGGAAAATTCACGGCGCAGGCTTCGGGTATCTTCATGATGATGGTGGTAGGCGGCGGCGTGCTGCCGCTTCTGCAGCAGTTCATCTCCGACCGTGCGGGATACATGGCCAGCTACTGGGTGATCGCGGTGGGTCTCGCCTACCTGCTCTACTATGCGCTGATCGGTTCGAAGAACGTCAACAAGGATATTCCGGTCGAATAGCTCCGTCGGAATTCCCGGTGAGGGGAGGGCGGTCTGCCGGTGGGCGGGCCGCCCTCCCTGCGTCTGCGGCATCCGGCTGTTCGCGCATTCGTGAAGCCTTGCGCCGTCGGTCCGTTCGGCCGTGCGGGGAAGCGCCGGACGGAGCCTCCCGGCGGGCGGATTTCCGGCGTCCGACCGGAAATCCGCCCGTTTTTCGCTCGAAACGAGCCGGATGGGCAAAAAAAGTGGCTGAAAAATTTTGCCGTTCGATTTCTTTGCGTATATTTGTAGGACAAATAAGATAAAACATATTTAATCCTCAAAATCCAATCATCCCTTTGCTATGAACAGACTGACCGGACTCATTCCCGCCGTATTCACCCTCTTCGATGAAAAAGGCGACGTGAACTTCGAACGCATTCGGCCCTATGCCGACAAACTCGCGGCCGACGGAGCCGACGGCGTCTTCGTCTGCGGATCGACGGGCGAATGCACCTCCATGACGCTCGACGAGCGCAAACGCGTGCTCGAGGCGTGGGTGGCCGCCGCTGCCGGGCGCATGCGCGTCATCGCCCATGTGGGCGGCACCTGCCAGGCCGACTGCGTCGAACTGGCGCGTCACGCAGCGGCGCAGGGCGTGGATGCCGTGGGCGCCATCGCTCCGTTCTACTTCAAACCCGCCACGGTCGAGGCGCTGATCGCTTTCTACAAGCCGATCGCCGATGCTGCGGCGCCGATTCCCTTCTATACCTACCACATGCCGTCGGTGACGGGGGTCAGCCTGCCGATGAAGGAGTTCCTCGAGAAGGGCTCGAAGGCGATGCCCAATCTGGCCGGCATCAAGTTCACGTCGAACGACTTCATGGAGATGCTCGAGTGCATCCGTCTCGACGGCGGGCGTTTCGACATCCTGAACGGTTTCGACGAGATGCTGCTCTGCGGCCTGGCCGTCGGGGCGTGCGGCGGCGTGGGCAGCACCTACAACTATTCGCTCGAGACCTACCGCGGCATCTGCGACGCCTTCGCCGCCGGCGACATCGCCCGCGCCCGCGCCCTGCAGCAGGAGTCGGTCGACATCGTCCGCGTAATCATCCGCCACGGCGGCGGCGTGCGCGGCGGCAAGGCCATTATGAACCATCTGGGCTATGCGTGCGGCGACTGCCGGCCGCCCTTCGCTCCCTACACCCCGGCCGAGATGGAGCGGCTGGCCGAGGAGCTGCGACAGATCGGATTCCCCAACTGAAACGGCACCGTCCGACTACCGACCCGAACCTTATGAAAAACTTTTTCTTCGCGATCGCACTGCTGCTCTCCGTGCCGGGTGTCGCCGCCGCGCAGGAACCTGCGGTCTCCCGGCTGACGGATACCGATGCCATCCGTTGGGACACGTCGCTTTCGTTACCCCCCCCCACGGAGGAGGGCGGCCCCAATATCGGTCTTGCCGGCGTCTTCGCCGGGTTCGTCGGCGGGGAGCTGCTCGTGGCCGGCGGAGCCAACTTCCCGGAGGGTACGCCCGCGGAAGGGGGCGTCAAACGCTATCACGCCGACACGTATGTCTATGACGCGGCCTCCGGCTGGCGGCTTTTTCCGGACAACCTGCCCGAAGCGCGGGCCTACGGCGTCGCCGTGGGGCTGCCCGACGGAATCCTCTGCATCGGCGGCTGCGACGAGCGGCGCTGCACGGCCGACGTGCGGCTCCTGACGCTCGAAAACGGCGCGCCCGTCCTGAAGGACTATCCGTCGCTGCCGCGTCCGCTGGCCCATGCGGCCGGCTGCCGCGTCGGCGACCGGATCTACGTGGCCGGCGGCATCGGGACGGTCGACGACGCCCGTACGACCTCCGACTTCTTCGTGCTCGACCTGCACCGGCTCGATCGCGGCTGGAGCGAGCTGGCCCCGTGGCCCGGGCCTTCGCGCGCCTTCGCGGTCGCTGCGGCCCAGAGCGACGGCTTCGACAACTGCTTCTATCTCTTCAGCGGGCGGGAGTTCGCTCCCGGCGAGCCGTGGAACGTGCTGGACGACGGTTACGAATACAACCCCCGCCTGGACCGCTGGCGGCGGCTCGAAGGCTCGTTCCCCGTCATGGCGGGCACGGCGCTGCCCTTCGGGACCAATCACATTCTCATGCTGGGCGGACGCTCGGCGACCAACGGCGACGAGGCGATGCTCCGGCTCTACCATACGGTCACCGGCTCGACGGTCGAGACGCGGGCGCCCGAGGGCGTGACGCTTCCGGTCACGACGCAGCTGCTCGCCACGGACGACGGGCTGCTGGTCGCCAGCGGTGAGGTGGCTCCGGGAGTCCGCACGCCGGTGCTGCTGCGCGGGCGGATCGAACGGACCGTACACCGGCTCAAGGCGTTCGACATCACGGTCATCGTGCTCTATTTCTGCTCGCTGGCCTTCATCGGGTGGTATTTCTCGCGCAACCAGAACACCTCCGACGACTATTTCCGCGGCGGCGGACGCATCCCGTGGTTCGTCGTCGGGCTGAGCATCTTCGGCACGGCCCTGAGCGCCATCACCTTCATGGCGATTCCGGCCAAGGCCTACGCCACGGACTGGAGCTACCTGCTCTTCAACGCGGGCATCGTGCTGTGCGTGCCGGTCATCGTGCTGCTGTTCATCCCGTTCTACCGCCGGCTCAACGTGACGACGGCCTACGAATACCTCGAGGCGCGGTTCAATGCCGTCGTGCGCATCCTGTGCAGCATCGCCTTCATCCTCTTCCAGATCGGCCGGATGGGCGTCGTGCTGCTGCTGCCGTCCATCGCGCTCAACGTGGTGACGGGATTCGACATCTTTCTCTGCATCGCCCTGATGGGGCTGCTCAGCCTGGCCTACACGCTGATGGGCGGCATCGAGGCCGTGGCCTGGACGGAGGCGCTGCAGGTCGTCGTGCTGCTGGGAGCCGCCGTGGCGGTGCTGGTCACGGTGGCGCTCCAGCTGCCCGAAGGGGTCGGAGCGTCGCTCGCAGCCGCCTCCGGGGCCGGGAAGTTCGACCTGGGGTCGCTGGCCTTCGATCTGCGGCAGCCTACGATGTGGACGGTGCTGATCGCCACGCTTTTCACCAACATCACCACCTACGGCACCGACCAGACCATCGTCCAGCGCTACCTGACCACCTCCACCGAACGCGAAGCCCGCAAGGGCGTCTATGTCAACGCGGCGCTCACCATTCCGGCCACGATTCTCTTCTTCCTGGTCGGCACGGCGCTGTGGGCCTTCTACCGCCACTTCCCGGAGCAGCTGAGCATGTCGGTGACCGACAGCGATGCGATTCTGCCCTGGTACATGAGCACGCAGCTGCCCGCGGGACTGCTCGGACTGGTCATCGCCGGACTCTTCGCGGCCGCCATGTCCACGCTCAGCAGCAGCATGAACTCGGCCGCCACCGCCTTCGTCACCGACATCTGGCGCAAGCTGCGTCCCGGCCGCGACGGCGCGGGGATGCTGCGCGTCGCCCGGCTCTCGACGCTCGTGCTGGGCGTCGTGGGAGTGGGTTTCGCCCTGATGATGGCCTCGTGGGAGATCAAGTCGCTGTGGGACGAGTTTTCCAAGATCCTCGGAATCCTGCTGGGCGGTCTGGGCGGCCTGTTCCTGCTGGGGCTGCTGACGCGGCGGGCCAACTCGTTCGGGGCGCTGTGCGGCATTGCGGCCAGCGTCGTCGTGCAGATCGTCGTGGCGCGCGGCGGCTATGTCAACCTGCTGCTCTATTCGACCACCGGTTTCATCTCCTGCTTCGTCGTGGGGTATCTGGCGAGTCTGGCCCTCCCCTCGAAGGGGCGGACGACCGACGCGCTGACGATCTTCGGCGCGCGCGGGAAGAAGCGATAGGACGACGGATCCTGCGGTGCCGATCCGCTCGGCGCCGCGGTCCGGCCGGCCGCGTGTCTTGCGTGCGGAGATCTTATAAGCCGATTTGTATGATAAAACCAATTAATAGAATATAAAAACCGGTCATTTCTTATCCGAACCAACAAATACCATCCATTATGAATCTAAAAACTACTGGCAAATGAAAAATTCGACTTTTCCGGGACCTGCCGCCGCGGCGGGCAGTGTCGTAGTCAAATGGTTGCTGTGCGGTTGGCTGCTGCTCGCGGGAGCGGGCGCCTTCGCGCAACAGACGCTGCGCGTGACGGGCAGCGTCGCCGACGATACGGGCAGCGCCGTCGTCGGAGCCTCGGTCGTCGTGCAGGGTACGCAGACGGGTACCACCACCGATGTCGACGGCAAGTTCGCGCTGAATGTCCCGGCCGGCGGAGCCACGCTCTCCGTGTCGTTCATCGGTTACGTGACGCAGGAGATCCCGGTCACGGCGGCGCGCAGCGAGGTGCAGGTGGTGCTCGCGTCCGACCGGATCGCCGTGGACGAAGTGGTGGTCGTGGGCTACGGCGAACAGACGCGGCGTTCGATCACCTCGTCCGTGGCCAAGCTCGACGGCGAGTCGCTCGCGAACATCCCCATCTCCAGCCCGGGCGAGGGCCTCAAGGGCAAGATCGCCGGCCTGCGCGTCACGCAGACCAACTTCACGCCCGGCGGCGGCTTCTCCTACCAGATCCGCGGCGGATCGTCGATCAACGGCTCCAACTCGCCGCTGGTGCTGGTCGACGGCGTCGAGCGCGACTTCTCGGCCATCAACCCCAACGACATCGCGTCGATCGACGTGCTGAAGGATGCCGCCTCGTCGGCCATCTACGGCGCCAAGGCTTCGAACGGCATCATCCTGGTGACCACCAAGCGCGGCGGCTACAACAAGGCGCCGCGGATCACCTTCGAGGCCAACTGGGCCTATCAGAACACCGAGACCGAGATCGACTTCCTCAATGCGCGCGAGTACATCGAGGTGGTCCGTACGGCCGTGGCCGAATACCTCAGCGTGCCGTCGCGCGTTTCGGATGCGCTGAGCTACCTGAACGGACGCCACTCGGCAGGTATCGGCAACAGACCCGACGACAAGTTCTCGACGCGCTACTACAATCCCGAGACCGACGTGCTGCCGGCCGGCTACCGCACGATGCCCGACCCGATCAATCCGTCGCGGACCATCATGTACCGCGACACCGACTGGCAGGATATGCTCTACAACGGGGCCTGGTGGCAGAACTACTACCTGGGGATCGACGGTGGCGGCGAACGGGTGCGCTATTCGGCCAGCCTGGGCTATACCGACGACGAGGGCGTGGCCCTCTCGACGGGGTATAACCGCGTGAACTTCAAGAGCAATCTCGACGCGAAGATCACCAAGCGGCTCACGGCCAGCTTCGGCGTCGACTTCGCGCGCACGAACACCGAAGCCTATGCCAACCAGCGCAACACCATCTCGCGCGCCCTGGCCAATCCGCCCACGATGAACGCCTACTACGAGGACGGTTCGCCGGTCGAGGGATACAACTCCTCGTCGCAGACGCCGCTCTTCTACGACAAATACTACGACCGCAGCAACCGGAGAAACTACCTTTCGCTCATCGGCGGGTTGAAATGGGAGCTGGTCGACGGCCTGACGGCCAACGTCCACGGATCGTTCTTCCACACGGACGCCAAGGCCAAGCAGTTCATCAAGGCCAACGTCTACGACGCCACGCGCAAGTCGTCGTGGTCGCAGGCCACGACCGAGCGCCAGAAGCTGGAGGCCTACCTCTCCTACGACAAGACCTTCGCCGAGAAGCACCACATCGCGATCATGGGCGGCTACTCCTACCAGAAGCGCGACTACGAAAAGGTCGAAGTGGCCGGATACGGCGGCACCTCGGACAAGGTCACCACGCTCAACGGCGCCTCGACGTTCGATCCGGACGACATCTCCTCGTCGGAGCAGGCCGAGTGCCAGATCGGCTTCTTCGGCCGGCTGAACTACGACTACAAGGGGAAATACCTTCTCACGGCGACCTTCCGCGAGGACGGCTCGTCGAAATTCGCCAGGGACAACCGCTGGGGCTTCTTCCCCGGCATCTCGGGCGGCTGGGTGCTGACCGAGGAGCCGTGGCTCGCCGACGTGCGCCGGCTCGACTTCCTGAAGCTGCGCGCCAGCTACGGTTCGACGGGCAACAACGCCTCGGTTGGCATCTACGACGCCTACGGGGCCTACGGAGCCAGCTACATGTACAACGGCAACGCCGGCATCAAACCCACCGACATGCCCAACGAACGGTTGCAGTGGGAGACCTCCAACCAGCTCGACGTGGGTCTCGAGGCCGGCCTGTTCAAGAACCGGATCTATCTGAGCGCCGACTTCTTCGACAAGCGCACGCGCAACCTGCTCTACGAACAGAAGCTGCCCAACACCACGGGGTACTCGAAGTTCTGGACCAACCTCGGAAAGGTGCGTTTCTGGGGCTACGAGGTCGAACTGACCACGCGCAACATCGTGAAGAAGAACTTCAGCTGGGACTCGAAGCTGGTGCTCAGCTACCAGCAGAACCGCGTGCTGAAACTTCCGAAGAACGGCATCGCCAAGAACCGTACGGGCGGTATCGCCCTGGGCGACGGCACCTTCTTCGGCGGCATCGCCGAAGGCGAACCGCTCAACCGCTTCTACGGCTACGTGGCCACGGGCATCATCGAGACCGAGGAGCAGGCCGCCAACGCCTACTACGACGCGCTTTCGCGTCTTCCGAAGGTCGGCGCCAAGCGCGTGGGCGACTACGAATGGGCCGACCGCAACGGCGACGGCCAGATCACTACGGCCGACCAGTTCTGCCTCGGCGTGACGGTGCCGCCCTTCACCGGCGGTCTGAACAACACGTTCCGGCTGAAGAACTGGACCCTGTCGATCTATCTCGACTGGGCGACGGGCCACTCGATCTTCGACGAGTCCTACTCGCGCTACTTCTACGGCACCTTCACCAACAACTACGCGTTGGCCAAGGATGTGCTCAAGTGCTGGAAGCAGCCGGGCGACAAGACCAAATACGCCAAGTTCTGGGCCAACGACTCCAACTGGGGCAACGACAACTACAACCGCCGGGCGACCAACACCTTCACCTACAAGGGCGACTACCTCTGCATCCGCGAGATCACGCTCCAGTATTCGCTGCCCAAGCAGCTGCTCTCGAAAGTGGGTCTGAAAGGGGTGACGCTGACCGTCTCGGGCAACAACCTCCACTACTTCACCGAGGCGAAGGGCATCTCGCCCGAAATGGGCGCGTCGACCACCTACGAAGGAGACGAGACCAAAGACAACGTATACTACAACTACCCGCCCATCCGACGCATCTCGTTCGGTGTCCGGCTGACCTTTTAACCAACTTCAAGCAATCGACGCAATGAAACGCAAATTCATAAACCTCCTGTTGCTCGCAGCCGCAGCCGTCGGCACGGGTTCGTGTCTGGGCGACATGGACATCGAGCAGAAGAGCAAGATCACGGCCACGAACATGTGGCGCGACGAGGGCGACGCCCGAGGCGCCATGACCGGGCTCTATCACCAGATGCGCGCCGTTTTCCAGACGGCTCTGATCTACTGGGGCGACTACCGCGCCGGAACGTTCGCCGACGGCGCCGGCGGCTCGGGCTCGGCCAAGAAGATGTTCAACAACATCCTCGACAGCAGCGAGACCAAGGGCACCAACTGGGGTTCGAGCTACACGGCGATCAACGACGCCAACCTGATCCTGAAACACGTGCCCGGAATCGCCTTCGCCAACGAGGCCGACAAGAATCTCATCCTGGCCAACGCCTATTTCGTGCGGGCCTATGTCTATTACAACATCGCACGCGTCTGGGGCGATGCGCCGCTGCTGCTGACCGGTTTCGAGTCGAGCGACGCCGATCTGCAGCCCTTCCGCGACGATGCCGGGCGGATTTACGGTCAGGTAGCTGAGGACATCGAGTCGGCGCTCGAACTGATGCCCGCCTCGGCGACGGACTGCACCGTCGCCACGCGCAGCGCCGTACAGATGCTCAAGGCCGACTACTACCTGTGGCTCTACCAGACGCGCGAAGGCGGTCCGAAGACGCTCGAGACGGCCGACGAGGCCCTTGCCGAGGTCTTCAAGGACAGCCGGCTGAAGCTGCTCGACTCCTATGCGGACGTCTTCGACATCACGAAGAAGAACAACGACGAGATCATCCTGACGATCCATCTGGCCCAGGGCGAGTACGAGGGAGGCTTCGCGAGCAACTACCTGCTGCCGCAGACCCGCTTCCATTCGGCCTCCGAGCATATCGAGACCCACGTGAAGCTGATGACCTCGGACGACCAGCGGTTCATCTTCTCGCCCGCGCTGGTCGAGCTGATGTACAAGGACGAGCGCGACACCCGCACGCCGGTCAGCTACGGCGACTGGACCGACACGGACGAAGGCTATCATTATACGTGGGTGAACAAGTTCGCCGGGCTGTGGCAGGACAACAAGCGCTACTTCATCTCCGACATTCCGCTCTACCGCTATGCCGAGGCGCTCATGTTCAAGGCCGAGATCGAGAACGAGAAGGGCGATACGCCCGCGGCGCTCGGCTATCTGAACCGGGTGGCCAAGCGCGCCTACGGCGTCGACAACTACTACACGACGACCGATTACCACGAATTCAAGGAGGCGCTCATGACCGAGTATCTCAAGGAGTTCGCCGCCGAGGGCAAGAGCTGGTGGAACTACATCCGCCTGGGGCTGGCCTTCACCAAGATCGAGTCGCTGCGCGGACGGCAGCACGAGACCAACATCCTGCTGTGGCCGATCGCCAGCGCCTGCATGAACGAAAATCCCAATATCCGTCAGACGGTGGGTTACAATTAAAAAAACCGATTGCGATGAAAACCAGATTACTGAATATCCTGCTTCCGGCGCTGGTCTGCCTGGCGACCGCCTGCGACGATTCGTTCGAATTCGGCACGCCGACGCACGATCTCGACGAAAAGACCGATCTGTCGGCCGGTCCCGAGCAGGTGCTGTGGAAGAAGAAAGGGGCCGTCTACTCCACCAAGCGCGTCCATAACTTCCGGATCCCCGGATTGGTGCGGACGCCGCACAAGCTGATCGCCTTCTGCGAGGCGCGCGAGGAGACCGGTGCGACCAACAAGGACGGCGGCGACATCGACCTCGTCTACCGCGTCTCGACCGACGGCGGAGTGAACTGGGGGCCCTCCCAGGTGCTCTTCGACGACGAGGACAACACGTGCGGCAACGCCTGCGCGGTCTACACCGAAAGCGGCCGGCTGGTCGTGTTCTGCTGCTGGCAGCGTACGGGCAGGACCGAGGCCAACTTCAAGAGCAAGTATTTCACCTTCGACGAGGCGCAGACCTACGGCTGCCAGGCCGTGTGCTTCTACTCCGACGACGAGGGCGATACCTGGACCGGACCGGTCAAGTGGTTCGGCGAGGGGCGCAACTCCGACGAGTCGCGCTACAAGTGGACCAGCTTCCTGAAGGTGGGGCCCGGCCACGCCATCCAGCTCCGCAGCGGCGAACACCGGGGACGCATTCTGGTCGGATGCGACCACAAGTACGAGCTCTTCGACGGCCGGGCGATTACCGACACGGAGAGCGAGGACTACTACGGCTCGCACGTGGCCTATTCGGACGACAACGGCGAGAGCTGGCACATGCTCGAGCTGGATGAGGAGCTGCACTACGGCAACGAGTGCGTGCCGGTCGAACTCTCCGACGGCCGCGTCTATCTCGACATGCGCGGCACGGGCGCCTACAAGAAGATGCGCGGCGGCAGCTTCAGCGCCGACGGCGGAATCAGCTGGACCCGCTACGCACCCGTCCCGCTGCGGGTCGATCCGGGGTGCCAGGGCTCGGTCGTGAACTACAATACGGACGGCGTTCCCTCGCCGGTGATCCTGGCCAGCAGCAACGACAGCGAAACGCGCGACCACCTCTCGATCCGGGCCAGTCTGGACGACTGCGCTTCGTGGAAGAGCGCCGTCTATCGGGTGACCGAGCGGAAATCGGGCTATTCGGACATGGTCGTCTTCGAGGACGGGAGCATCGGCATTCTCTATGAGAACGGCGCGACGCACTACAGCGACCAGATCTCGTTCCGTCGGATTCCGGCCGCAACGATCGAAAAATACATCAACGAATAAAACTACGCACCATGAAAATACGAATCACTGGTATCGTTTGCTGCCTGCTCGCCGCGGCCTGTTCGCCCGATCTGATGGATGAGAACAGCGTGCTCGAAAACAACCGGCAGCAGGCGCAGATGCAGGTCGACGTCCGCGTGAGCGGTACGATGGTTTCGACGCGCTCGGATGCCACGGCCGCCGAACGGACGGTCGCCGACTACGGAATCTATGTCTTCGACGTCACCACCGGAGGACTGCAATATTGCGAACAGGGCATCGTGCCCGCCGGTGCCGAGGCGATCGAAGGCACGCGGGACTACCGCCTCGGCGTGCACGAGATCGTGCTGCCCTCGGCCGGGCCCAAGCACCTCTTCGTGCTGGCCAATGCGGGCCGCGGGGTGACGCTCCCCGACCTGGTGACGGAGGAGGAGACTGCCGGCGAAACCCAGGCCACGCAGGTCGAGGCGTTCCGCAGCGCCGTCGTCCAGAACCTGGCCGCCGGGACGGTTCCCTCGTCGCCCTTCGTGATGAGCGGCACCACCTATGTGGCCAGCGCGGCCGACGCCGACGTGCCCGTATGCCTGGGGCGTACGGTCGCCCGGATCTCGGTGCGCAACGGCGCAGCCGACCGCATCGCACTCGCCGAGGTGTCGGTGACGGGAGCTCCGGACCGGTGCTACCCGTTCGCCGCATCGGCGCCCGAGACCGCCACGACGGATTACCCCGCGTTCACGCGGTTCGAGTCGGGCGCCGAGGCGCTCGCGATCTACCTGCTGCCCACGCAGCTTTCCCGGCCGACGGTTACGGTCGCCGGGACGCTGGACGGCAATCCGTTCACGTGCCTCTCGACGGTCGAGGCGGTCTACGCCGACTACGACTACAAGCTCGATCTGAAGATCCGGGGCGGCAGCGTCGTGGCCGTCCTCTCGCCCGATTTCGGCAGCGGTGCCGAAATCGACCCGATCGAGGTCTCGGGCGAGTGGCTCTCGGACCGCAATACGGTGACGCTGCCCTTCACGCCCGAGCCGAACTACGGCTTCACCATCGGCTACACGCTCAACATCGACGGTTCGGCCGCGATCGAGAAGGGTGCCGAAGACTGGTACGACGCCGCGATCGAGAAGGAGGGCACGATCCGCATCCGCACGCTGAAGGAGAACACCGGCGGCGAGCGTACGGCGACCTTCGCCATTGCGGTCGGCGGCGTGAACTGCAACGTGAAGGTCGTCCAGCAGGGGCTGGCCGACGTCAAGACGGTGAAGTTCGGCCGTCTGGAGTGGATGGACCGCTCGCTCGGCGCCACGCTCCGCGCTTCGCAGGCCTATGCCAACGACATCCGCAGCTTCGGCTACCTCTATCAGTGGGGCCGTACGGTTCCGTTCCCCGTGCAGGGCGAGGTCGAGGTGGTCTCGACCCAGATGTCGCCCGCCGAGGCGCTCGCCAGCAAGGCCTTCATCTCCTGGACGGGCGAGACGCAGGACTGGAACGCACAGGGCGTCGAGGGCGACTTCGACACCTACTGGGAGACGGTGACGCCCAATCCCTGCCCGGCCGGATGGCGCCTGCCGACCTACGAGGAGCTTTCCGACGTGATGCTCTGGCGCAACAACGCGCTGGTCTTCGCCAACGGCGTGCAGAAGGCCGCGGAGCTGCTTCCCGGCGGCAAGAGCCGCAATTACGTGGGCGGCGGATCGGGCTCCATCACGGGCGATGCGGAGCTGATGTACCACTCGGGCATCAAGTACAAGGGTACGTCCGACGCCTACTACATCCGTCTGCAGTGGATCAACAAGGGCGGACATCCGACCTCGACGCCGCCTTCGTGGACCCGTACGCACGAGAAGGACACCCAGACCTACATGGCTGACGGCGAGAGCATCCTGCGCATCGACCGGCTGCCGGCCGACGCTTCGGCCGACTTCCCGAAGATCGCCGATGCCCGCAATTTCTGGAAGGACCACGAATCCGACGCCGGCATGGAGACGCTGGTGTTCCCGTGCGGCGGACGGCGCGATGCCACGGGCGCCGTCGTCGAGTCGAACAACGCGGCGTTCTACTGGTCGCGGTCGATGTTCACGGGCCGCGGAAACGAATATTCGAAAACCGCTGCGACCTACGCTTCGGGCCTGCTCTATTTCCGTCCTTCGGGCCGCTACGTCTTCATGTACGCCCCGGCCATCGGCACGGCGCAGGTGCATGCCGATACGGAGGACCTCGGTTACCGCAACCAGGCGATGCAGATCCGCTGCGTGAAGGAGAAATGACGAACCGGACGGGCCGGAGCGGACGGCGCTGTCGCCGTCCGCTCCGGGGCTCGTCGCAACGAACGGAAAATCCGATGAAAAAACTGCTTTTGTTCGCGGCCCTTTGCGCCGCATGCATGGCCCGGGCGCAGGAGCCCACCGTGGTCGGACGCGTCACCTGCAAGGGGAAACCCGTGGCCGGCGCCGTCGTGTCGGACGGCGACCTGGTGACCCGCACCGATGCCGACGGACGCTATGCCCTGGTTTCGCAGAAACCCTGCGGCTACGTCTTCCTGTCGATCCCCTCGGGCTACGAGGCGGCCGCCGACGGACTCATCCCGCGCCACTTCGGCTACACGACCCGGTGCGCGGTCGACACGATCGATTTCGAACTGGAGAAGGCGGACAACGACGACTTCACGCTCTTCGTCTCGGCCGACACCCACCTGCGCGGCGACCCCGAGGAGCTCGATCTGCCCCAGTACCGCAAGTGGTATCTGCCGCAGATCCGCCGCGAGATCGAACGCACGGCCGGACCGGTCTATTCGATCCATTTGGGCGACATGACCACCGACATCATGTGGCACCGCAACGACTTCTCGTTCCGCAAGTACCTCGATGTGATGAAGACCTACCCCTCGCCGATCTTCCACATCCCGGGCAACCACGACAACGAGCGCTTCGTCGGGATGGAGGTGCCCGATGCGCAGTGGGACAGCCTGGCGCAGGCGCCTTACCGCCAGCTGATCGGGCCGAACTACTATTCGTTCAACCTGGGCAAGATCCATTTCGTGATGCTCGACAACATCATCGTGCGGCGCAGCATCGTGAAGAACGGCAAGGCCTCTTCGCGCAACGACTACAAGCTCGACGAGCGGCAGCTCCGCTGGCTGGCGCGCGACCTGGAGACCGTCGATGCCGCCACGCCGCTGGTCGTCTGCATGCACGTGCCGATTTTCCGCTATACGGGCATCCGCGAGGACGGCACGGGCGAGTTCGCCCCGGCGCCGACCATGACCGCGATGCATGACCAGATCATGCCGCTGCTGGCGCGCTTCGACCGGGTGCGCTTCCTGACGGGACACTGCCACGTCTTCATCAACGTCCCGGTCGACGAGCGCATCTCGCAGCACTCGTTCGTCTCGGCGTCGGCCGTGTCGTGGAAGATCAACGGCCCCGAGAGTCGCCTCATCAGCGAGGACGGCACGCCCGGCGGCTACGGCGTCTTCAAGGTCCGCGGCACGCGCATGGACCTGCAGTTCCATCCCAACGGCTACGAGGCCGGCCGCAACCAGTTCCGGGTCTACGACCTGAACCGCGTGCCCGAGGAGTTCGGCGGCGAGTCGGCGAGCAACCGCGTGCTGGTGAACGTTTACAACTGGGACGAGGGGTGGAAGATCTCCGTGCGCGAGAACGGCCGCGAACTCGGCGTCCGGCGTACGTGGACGCGCGACCCGCTCTACCGGCTGATCCGGCGCGATGCGCTGCCGACGCGCCCGACCGCCTTCCTGGCCGTCTGCAACGCGCATATGTTCGTGGTCGAGGCCTCGGCGGCCGACACGCCGCTCGACATCGTGGTCACCGATCCGGCCGGCCGGCGCTACCGCCAGCGGGTCGAACGGCCCAAGACGTTCGACTGGCGGATCGAATAGCCGCGCGGACGGTGTTTGTCGTTCCGTGCTCCGCGCGGCTCCCGACCCGCATCGGCCGGAGGGGATTTCGGTCCCGTCCGGCCCGGGTCGGTTGCCGGGCGCAGTGGGAGACCCGCACCGCCGACGGCCCCGGAGGTGCGCCGCAGCGGATGCGTCCGGCGGGAGCCGATTTGCCGGAACGGATTGACGCGTAAAAAGAAAATACTTACCTTTGCGAAAAGTAACCGTTTATGAGGATGTTGAAGTTGGATAATCGGCATACGACGCTCGTCGACAGCGTGGAGGAGAGCCTGATCCGTTATTTCAAGGAGCAGGGGCTTCGCCCCGGAAGCAGCATTCCCAACGAGATCGAACTCGCCGCGTCGCTGGGGGTCGGCCGAGCCGTGCTGCGCGAGGCGCTGAGCCGGTTCAAGATGACGGGTATGGTGGTTTCGCGGACCAAGAAGGGGATGATTCTCGGCGAACCGTCGCTGCTGGGCGGCATGAAGCGCTGCATCAACCCGCTGCTGATGAACGAATCGACGCTGCGCGACATACTCGAATTCCGCGTGGCGCTCGAGATCGGGATCAGCAGCAGCCTGTTCCGGAACATCACGCCGGCCGACATCGCCGAGCTGGAGCAGATCGTAGCCATGAGCCAGGTGATCGGCAACAACAAGTACGCGCCGGTCAGCGAACACCGGTTCCACACCAAACTCTACGAAATCACGGGCAACCAGATCATCTCCGAGTTCCAGGACGTGATCTATCCCGTCCTGGACTTCGTGAAGGAGAAATACCGCGATTTCCTGGAGCCCATCGAGGCGGAACTGATCCGGAGCGGCGAACTGATGACGCACAGCCATCTGCTGGAGTTCATCAAGGCCGGCGATCTCGAGGGGTACAAACATGCCATCGAGGAGCATTTCAAACTCTATACGATTTATCTCGAACGTAAGAAAAAGTAGGTTTCAACCGCAAATTCCGAATACGTTATGAAACGAACCATAACCGGTATCGTCGGGGGCGTCGCAGCCCTCTGCGCCGCGATGCTGCCGGTGCCGGGCACGGCGCAAAACGATGCGGACAGGCCGGTCGACCTCTTCGTCGAGGGCGATGCCGGCTATGCCGGATACCGGATTCCGGCCATCGTCCGTGCGGCCGACGGGGCGCTGCTGGCCTTCGCCGAGGCGCGCCGCAACGACAAGCACGATGCGGGAGACATCGACCTGGTCATGCGCCGGTCGACGGACGGCGGCCGCACGTGGGGTCCCACGACGGTCGTCTGGGACGACGGCGCCAACACCTGCGGCAATCCGGCGCCCGTCGTGACGGGACGCCGGGGCGAGATCGTGCTGCTGGCGACCTGGAACGCCGGGGGCGACCGCGAGCGCGCGATCGAACGCAACGCCGCGAGCGACACGCGCCGGGTCTTCGTGCTGCGGTCGACGGACCACGGCAGGAGCTGGAGCGCGCCCCGCGAAATCACCGAGGCGGTCAAGCTGCCCGGCTGGACCTGGTACGCCACCGGACCGTGTCACGCGATCGTGAAGCGCCGCGCGCCGCACAAGGGGCGCCTCGTCGTTCCGGCCAACCACAAGCGGCTCGGCGACGGCGGGGCGGTCGAATCCTATTCGCAGCTGCTCTATTCCGACGACCGGGGGGCAACCTGGCATCTGGGGGCGGTGTCGCAGTGCGGCGGCAACGAAAGCACCGTGGCCGAGACGGGCGACGGCGCACTGCTTCTGAACATGCGCCACTACGCCCGCGAGGACAGCCTCCGGCTCTATGCGCTGAGCACCGACGGCGGCACGTCGTGGAGCCGCCGGGGCGAGTGGCCCGAGCTGGTGGAGCCGCGCTGCCAGGGCAGCATGCTCAATCTGACGCGATGCGGCAGGCCGACGCGGACGCTGCTCTTCTGCAATCCGCTGCATCCGCGCAAACGGCGCAACCTTTCGCTGTGCGTGAGCCGCGACGACGGGCGCAGCTGGCGGCACTACCGGACCGTGCGGGCCGGGTGCGCGGCCTATTCCGATCTGGTGCGGCTCGACGAGCGGCGCGTCGGCGTGTTGTACGAAAACGGCGACGAGGAGGATCTCTACCGACGGATCTCCTTCGCGACGGTCGACGTGTCGCCGCTTCTCGGTCCGGAAAATCAATAAGATACGTTTATGGATCGTCATACGTTGCTTCCGCTGACCTGCTGCGGGCTCGCCGCGGCGGCCGTGTCGCCTGCCGCCGCCCGCCGGCCCGAACCGCGGCCCAATATCGTCGTGATCCTGGCCGACGACCTCGGCTACTCCGATCTGGGGTGTTACGGCGGCGAGATCCGGACACCCGTGCTCGACAGCCTGGCTGCGGACGGGGTCCGCTTCACGCAGATGTACAACGCGGGGCGCAGCTGTCCGTCGCGCGCCACGCTCCTCACGGGGCTTTACCCCCATCGGGTGGGCATCGGCGAGATGGTGCGCGACCACCGCGAGGCGTGGCCCTCGGGCTACCGCGGCTACCGCACGGACAACAACCTCACCGTCGCCCGGGTGTTGCAGCAGCACGGCTACTACACGGCGATGTCGGGCAAATGGCACATGGGCCGCCATGCCACGCCGGTGGCGTGCGGGTTCGACGATTTCTACGGCTTCATGAACGGGGCGGCCTCCTACTGGGACGAGGGGCGCTACGTGCGGCTGCCCGAAGGGGCGCCGCGGCGCGACTATCCGGCCGGAGCGTTCTATGCGACGGACGCCATCACGGACTATGCCGTCGATTTCGTCCGCCGGGCGGGCGAGCTGCACAAGCCGTTCTTCCTGCACGTGACCTACAACGCGCCCCATTTCCCGCTGCAGGCGCCGCGCGAGCGGATCGACGCCTACATGGAGACCTATCTGAAGGGGTGGGACACGATCCGGGCCGACCGCGAGTGCCGTCTGCGCGAACTGGGGCTGCTGCCGGCCGAGCAGCGGATGGGGGCGCGGGGCGAGGTGCCGGCCAGCCAGTTCGTCGACCGCACGCGGCCGATCGCGGCCTGGGACTCGCTGCCCGAGGCCACGCGCCGCGACCTGGCGCGCCGCATGGCGATCTACGCGGCGATGGTCGAGATCATGGACGAGAATATCGGCCGGCTGATCGAAGCGCTGCGCGCCGAGGGGGTGCTGGACAATACGCTGATCCTCTTCCTTTCGGACAACGGAGCCTGCGCCGAATGGCACGAGTTCGGCTTCGACGGCCGCAGCGGCGTCAAGTACCGTACCCACACGGGCGAGGAGCTGGCGCAGATGGGGCAGCCGGGCACCTACCACCATTACGGTACGGGTTGGGCCAACGTCTGCTGCACGCCCTTCAGGCTCTACAAGCATTTCGCCCACGAAGGGGGCATCTCGACGCCGAGCATCCTCTGGTGGGGCGACCGCGTGCGCGGCAAGGGGCGCATCGACCGTCAGCCGTGCCACTTCACGGATATCATGGCCACCTGCCTCGATGCTGCGGGCGCACGGTTCCCCTCGGCCCGCGAGGCCCCGCAGCTGGTGCGTCCGGAGGGCATTTCGATTCTGCCCATTGCGGCCGGGCGCCGGATTCCCTCGCGGCCGGTCTTCGCCGAGCACGAAGGCAACCGCATGGTGCGCGCGGGGCGTTGGAAGCTGGTGGCCTCCTACTACAACGGTCAGGAGTGGGAGCTGTACGACATCGCCCGCGACCGCACGGAGCAGCACGACCTCGCGGCGCAGCATCCGCGCCGGGTGGCCCGCATGGAGCGGCTCTACTTCGACTGGGCCGGGCGGAACGACGTACTCCCCTTTCCGCAACTCATGAACGAATACGGCGGGGCCGACATGCCCGTCTATAAGGAGCGGTAGCCGGCGGAGGGCGGTCCGCTGCGGCACGCCGCCGGGCGGGCGGTGCCGATTCGGGACCGATCCGGGGCCGTCCGGCTCTCCGGCCGGGGTTTCCGCACGGGGCGGGACATGGTCTGCTCGGAGCTCGATCCATGGATCCGCAGCTGCGGCGCTTGTCGGATCGAGATCGCCGGGACTTTCCGAATCACGACGATGCCCCCGACCGGAACCGGTTCCGGTCGGGGGCATCGTCGTATGCGGACTGATGGTCCTGTGCGGGCGTGGCGGCATGCCGGCCGAACCGGCCGGCGAAAGGCGGGAGGAGCTGTGGCCCCTCGTGCGTCATTCGACCGCCAGGTAGCGTCCCTTGGGCGATTTCACGTGGTAGCGCAGCACCAGGACCCGCTGTTCGCCCGGCGCGAGGCGCAGATTCCAGGTCACGGTGCCGTTTTCGCGGTTCAGTTCGCCGCCGCTCAGCTCCTCTTCCGTGACCGTGATGGTGCTGTTGCGCGATACGGGGATCTGATCGCAGAGCGTCAGTGCGGCCGTCTCCGCGCGGGTGTTGCGCACCGTGATCTTCCAGGCGACGGTCTGCGTGCGGTTCGTGCCGATGACTTTGCGCGAGGTGTAGTCGTGCAGCTTCTCGCGTTCGATCCGCAGCCCGCTGTCGCGCCCCAGCGAGAACCGGAGCGTGTCGTCGGTCTGCGACGGGTCGAGGATGCTTTTGCCGACGAACGTGTTTTCGAAGAAGACGTTGGCCTCGCCCTCCATCAGGTTCAGCCGCTCCCAGCCGGCGGCTTCGGCGGAGAGGAATGCGTCCTTGTCGATTTTCGGGGTGCAGCGGTAGCTGTAGACGGCCGGCAGCCGGTAGCGTCCGATCTGGGCGACGACGGTCTTGCCGTCGGATGCGACGGTGTAGGGCTGCCGGATTTCGAATTCGTAACCCAAGCGGTTCTGCGTGGCGGCCACCTCCATTCGGATGCTCTCCTCTTCGGCGTCGGACGACACGTCGAACGCCTGACCCGCGCTTGCCGCAGCGTTGCGGACCTGTATGCCGGCGAGCCGGCCCTCCAGCTGTTTCGAGGTGCCGTAGGCCGTGACGACCACTTCGTCCAACGCGGTGCGGTCCGGACGCAGCGCGACGTTGAGCCGCTCGCCCGTGACGGGGCATGTCCGGCTCTCGTAGCCGATGTAGCTGAACGCGAGCGACGCGCTGCCGGGCGGCACAGTCAGCGAATAGTGCCCTTCGGTGTCGGTCGCCGTGCCGACGGTGGTCCCCGGGATCCGGACCGTGGCTCCGACGAGCGGCTCGCGGTGTTCGTCGAACACCGTTCCCGAAACCGTGTTGTTCGTACGGGCGTTGTCGTAGCGGGGTGCGGTCAGGCCGTAGTCGAGCCAGTAGGTCTTCAGCTGCGGAGCGATGTTGCCGGTCCGCGGATCGGACGAGGAGAGCGTGAGCGCCACGTTCTTCCACTCCTCGCCGGTATTCTGGAACAGATTGGCCTTGTAGTCGATCTCGAGCGGCGCATCCAGCCCCTCCGACCGGATGTCGTACGAGGGGAACCACCCGGCGTTGCGCACGTAGTAGACCAGCGTGAACTCCGCCTTGCAGGCGGCCGGAACCTCGATGCGCACCTCGATTTCGCTCAGCGGGTCGCTCTTTCTGCCTCCCGCCTGGGCCAGCTCCTGCCGCAGCCGGCCGATCTGCCCGGCGAGCGTCTCGGTCCGGGCGTCGATGTCGAGCAACTCCTCCTTGAGCGCGCGCAGCCGCGCGGCGTAGTACTCGTTCAGCTCCCGGATCGCCTGCAGCGGCGTGCCTGCGGTGCGGTTGACCGTCGAACAGTTGGTCTTCAGCAGCTCGATCTCGGCTTCGGCCACTTCGCGGGAAGCCTTCAGCCGCTTCGATTCGCGTTCGAGGCGCGCCGCCTCCTCTTCCGCCTGCCGGCGCCGGGCCGTGCGCGCGATGCTGTCCGCCGGGTTGAAGAGCCGGTTGACCGAGGTGATCGTCACGGGGCCTTTCGCCCGGACCTGCAGGCTCTTGTCGTCGAGGTGGGGCGACAGTCCCGTGAAAAGGAGCGTGGCGGCGCCGGCCTGCAGATCGATGCGCTTCGTGCGGGTGATCTGCGCTCCGTCGATGAAGAGGGTGACCCGCTCTGCCTCGGTCCTGATTTTCGTCGTTCCGGCTGCCGGAGCCGCCGTCGCAGCCGCGCCTGTCGCGAGCAGCAGCGACAGCATCATACCTATCCGTTTCATCCTTACTGCTTGTTGGGTTTTCGTCCAAAGTTACGAAAAATCGCCCGAAATGCGCGGTCCCTATGCGAATTCCGCGCGCACGCGCTCCATCTTGCGGCGGATCTCCTCCGTACAGAGGTTGCCGATGCTTCCTTCGTGGGTGTGGTGCACTTCGCGCGTGGGGCGGTACTCGCGGTGCTGTACGGCGAGACCCACCCGGCGGTAGGCTTCGCGGAACGGGACGCCCTGCAGCACCAGCCGGTTGACATCCTCCACGGTGAAGAGGTAGTCGTATTTCGGGTCGTCGAGGATCCGGTCGTTGACGCGCAGGTGCGCGAGCATGAAGTCGCACATTCCGAGCGTCCCGCGCAGCTCGTCGAAGGCCGGGAAGAGAATCTCCTTGAGCAGCTGCAGGTCGCGGTGGTAGCCTGCGGGCAGGTTGGCCGTCAGCAGCGCGATCTCGTTGGGAACCGATTGCAGGCGGTTGCAGCGGCCGCGCATGATCTCGAAGACGTCGGGATTCTTCTTGTGCGGCATGATGCTCGAACCGGTGGTCAGCTCGTCGGGAAGCGAGACGAACCCGAAGTTCTGGCTCATCATCAGACAAACGTCCATGGCCAGCCGCCCGACGGTGGCGGCCACGGCGGCCAGGGCCGTCGCGGCGGCGCGTTCGCTCTTGCCGCGGCTCATCTGCGCCGCGACGACGTTGTAGTGCAGCTCCTCGAAGCCGAGCAGCTGCGTGGTCATGCGGCGGTCGAGCGGAAACGACGAGCCGTATCCGGCGGCCGATCCCAGCGGATTCTGGTTGGCGATGTGCCAGGCGGCGGCGAGCAGCCGCATGTCGTCGACGAGCGTCTCGGCATAGGCGCCGAACCAGAGCCCGAACGACGACGGCATGGCGATCTGCAGATGGGTGTAGCCCGGCATCAGCACCTCCTTGTGGCGTTCGCTGAGCTCCTGGAGCCGGTCGAAGAGCGTCTGCACGTCGTCGGCCGTCTGCCGCAGCTCGTCGCGCAGGAAGAGCTTCAGGTCGACCAGCACCTGATCGTTGCGCGAGCGGCCCGAGTGGATCTTCTTGCCCACGTCGCCCAGTCGGCGGGTGAGCAGCAGCTCGACCTGCGAGTGGATGTCCTCGGTGTCCGGCTCGATTTCGAATCGGCCGGCCGCGATCTCGCCGGCGATCGCCTGCAGTCCGGCCGTCAGCGTCGTCAGTTCGTCGCGGGTCAGCAGCCCGATCTTCTCGAGCATGGCGATGTGCGCCAGCGATCCTTCGACATCGTAGCGGGCCAGCCGCAGGTCCAGTTCGCGGTCGCGGCCCACGGTGTAGGCCTCGATCGCACGGTCGGGTTCGAAACCCTTATCCCAGAGTTTGTTCGTCATGGAGTTCCGTAAGTTTTTCGATGAATGTCATGTAACCGGCGATGCCCTCCGCGATCTCGGAGAGCCGCACGTATTCGTCGGCCGTGTGCGAACGGGCCGAGTCGCCCGGCCCCATCTTGAGCGCCGGAAAGGGCATGAGCGCCCGGTCGGAGAGGGTCGGGGAGACGAATGTCCCGCGTCCTGCGGCCCGCGCCGCGCGGACGAGCGGGTGGTCCGCCCCGAGGGCCGAGGCCCGCAGCCGGGTCGAGCGGGGCGCGATCTCGCTGCGCAGGGCGGCGCGCAGGATCGCGACCGTCTGTTCGTTGGTGTAGGCGTCTGTCGTGCGCACGTCGACCACGAAGCGGCATTCGTCGGGCACGACGTTGTGCTGGGTCCCGGCGGCGATCTGCGTCACGGCGATGCCGATCGGCCCCAGCACCTCCGATTCGCGCTCGAAGCGGAATCCGCGCAGCCGGGCGATGTCGTCGAGCGCCGCATAGAGGGCGTTGACCCCTTCGTTCCGCGCCGCATGTCCGCTGCGGCCGCGGGCCGTGCAGTCGAGCACCACCAGGCCGCGTTCGCCCACGGCCGCCCGCATGCCCGTGGGCTCGCCCACGAGCGCCATGTCGATGCGTCCCAGCTCCGGCAGCAGCGCACCGATGCCCCGCGGCCCCGAGCACTCCTCTTCGGCCGTCAGCGCCAGCACCAGGTTGAAGGGCAGCGGCCGCCGGTACAGGGCGAGGAACGTCTCGGTCAGCGCGACGAGCGACGCCCCCGCGTCGTTGCTTCCGAGGCCGTAGAGCCGGTCGCCCTCGACGGCGGGGTCGTAGGGATCGCGCGTGTAGCCCGCGGCGGGGCGCACCGTGTCGTGGTGCGAATTGAGCAGCAGCGTGGGGCGCGCCGGGTCGAAGTGCGCCGAACGGGCCCACACGTTGTTGTGCAGGCGCTCGGGCGCTGCGCCGCGCTGCGCCAGACAGTCGCGGAGCAGTTCGGCGGTCGCCTCCTCCCGGCCCGACGGCGAGGGGAGGGCGACGAGGCGTCGCAGCAGTTCGATGGCTTTCGTTGCGTCGGGGTTCACGTCGGAAGTTTTCGTTTGCGAATCGTTTCGGAACGCGGGGCCCGTGGCGGGCCGCTTCCGCGCCGCAGGGCGGCGGAAACGGCGTTTCGCGGCCGGGCCGTCTGCGCCGTTCAAGCGTTGCGGATCACCGTGCCGGTGTCGTTGAGCAGGTTGTCCGAGTGTTTGATCGTGACGCTCCGGACCCCTTGCGCCACGGCCTGCAGCGCATTCTCGATCTTGGGCAGCATGCCTTTGCTGACGATGCCGGCTGCTTTGAGCTGCGCGAACGTCGCGGCGGTGATCTCGCCGATCACCGAGCTGTCGTCCTCCGGATCGTGGAGCACGCCGCACTTCTCGAAGCAGAAGACCAGGTCGGTCGGTGCGATCCGCGCGGCGGCGACGGCCAGGGCCGAGGCCACGCTGTCGGCGTTGCAGTTGAGCAGGGTGCCGCGGCCGTCGTGCATGATGGCCGGGAAGACGGGGACGATGCTCGCCTCCAGCAGGCGGCCGAGCAGCTCCGTGTCCACGCGTTCGATGTCGCCCACGAAGCCGAAGTCGACCGGTTCCGCCGGGCGGCGGCGCGCCGTGACGATATTGCCGTCGGCACCGGTCAGCCCCAGTGCGTTGCAGCCCGCGGCCTGGAGTCCGGCGACGACCTGTTTGTTGACCAGGCCGGCATAGACCATCGTCACGACATCCAGCGTCCCCTTGTCGGTGATGCGGCGGCCGTCGACCATCCGGACTTTCATCTCGAGGCGTTCGGCCAGGCGCGTGGCCAGTTTCCCGCCTCCGTGCACCAGGATCTTCGCACCTCCGATCGATGCGAAGTCGGCGAGGAAGCGGCGCAGGGCGGCGGGGTTGTCGATGACGTTGCCGCCGATCTTCACTAGAGTGATCCGTTCCGTCATGCGAGTCCCTCCAGCAAGCGTTTGAGCACCGTCTGCGCCGAGATTTCGCGGTTGGCCGCCTCGGGGATCACCAGCGACCGAGGCGACTCGATCACCTCGTCCGTGACGATCATGTTGCGCCGCACGGGCAGGCAGTGCATGAAATAGGCATCGTTCGTGAGGGCCATCTTCGCGGCGTCGACCGTCCACGAGCGGTCGCGCGAGAGCACCTTGCCGTAGTTGGGGTCGGCATATGCCGCCCAGTTCTTCGCGTAGACGAAGTCGGCCCCCTCGAGCGCCTTGCGCTGGTCGTATTCGACGCGGGCCGTGCTGACGAACTCCGGCGCCAGCTCGTAGCCTTCGGGGTGGGTGATGACGAAGTCGTAGCCGGCGGCGTTCATCCACTCGGCGAACGAGTTGGGCACGGCCTGGGGCAGCGCGTTGGGGTGGGGAGCCCAGGTCATGACCACTTTGGGGCGTTCCGTGCGCTTGTGCTCCTCGATGGTGATCAGGTCGGCGAAGCTCTGCAGCGGGTGGCGCGTGGCGGCCTCCATCGAGAAGACCGGCCGGCCCGAATGGCGGATGAACTGTTCGAGCACACGCTCCTCGTAGTCTTCGGCCTTGTCGGCGAAGCGGGCGAACGAGCGCACGCCGATCACGTCGCAGTACGATCCCATGACCGGGATCGCCTCCAGCAGGTGTTCGGCCTTGTCGCCGTCCATGACCACGCCGCGCTCGGTCTCGAGTTTCCAGGCGCCCTGGTTCACGTCGAGCACCATGACGTTCATGCCTAGGTTCATCGCCGCCTTCTGGGTCGAGAGCCGCGTGCGGAGGCTCGAATTGAAGAAGAGCATCAGCAGCGTTTTCCCGCGGCCCAGCTCCGCGAAGCGGAACCGGTCGCGCTTGATCTCCAATGCTTCGGCGACCGCCGTCCGCAGGTCGCCGATGTCCTGTACGCAGGTGAATTTATCCATAGCTGTCGTTTTTTTCGTCGTTTTACAGCGGTCGTCCGACCGTCTCCCGGAAAGCCGCGAGGAACCGGTCGGCCAGCTCGCGCGTGAGGCAGAGCGCTGGGAGCAGCCGCACGGTCGACGCTCCGGTGCCGCCCGTGAAGATCCGGTGCTCGAAGAGCAGCCGCCGGCGGAGTTCGGCTCCCGAGCCTTCGATTTCGATGCCGATCATCAGGCCGCGGCCGCGGACCTCCTTGATCCCGCCGATCCTGCGCAGCTCGCCGATCAGGTAGTCGCCGACCGCTGCGGCGTTCGGCACCAGCGCTTCGCGCTCCAGGACCTCCGTCACGGCGATCGCGGCCGCGCAGGCGAGGTGGTTGCCGCCGAACGTGGTGCCCAGCATTCCGGGCCGCGCTTCGAAATGGGGTGCGATCAGCACGCCGCCGATCGGAAAGCCGTTGCCCATGCCCTTGGCCATGGTGATCAGGTCGGGGCGGATGCCGGCCGCCTGGTGGGCGAAGAAGCGGCCCGTGCGGCCGTAGCCCGACTGGATCTCGTCCAGAATGAGCTGCGTGCCGGTTTCGGTGCACGCCTCGCGCAGTCCGCGCAGGAATTCGTCCGAGGGGAGGCGGATGCCCGCGACGCCCTGGATGCCTTCGACGATCGCCGCGGCGAACTGCCCCGTGGCGAGCCGCGCGCGGGCCGCCTCGAGGTCGTTCAGCGGCACGAATTCGACGTGCGGCGTGCGGTTGAACGGGGCGCTGATCGCCGGGTTGTCCGTCGCGGCGACGGCGCCCGACGTACGGCCGTGGAAAGCTTTGCCGAAGGCCAGGATCTTCGCGCGCCCCGTCTGGAACGAGGCCAGCTTCAGGGCGTTCTCGTTGGCTTCGGCGCCCGAGTTGCAGAGGAAAAGCCGGTAGTCGTCGCAGCCCGACAGCCGTCCGAGGCGGTCGGCCAGCCGCTGCTGGAGCGAGTTCTCCACCGAATTGGAGTAGAAGCCCAACCGGGCGACCTGCCGCTGTACGGCGTCGACGTAGTGCGGATGGGCGTGGCCGATCGAGATCACGGCGTGCCCGCCGTAGAGATCGAGGTACTCGGTGCCGGCCGCGTCGTAGACGAAGCAGCCTCGGCCCCGGACCGGTTCGACCGGATAGAGCGAATATACGTTGAACAGTTCCATCGTGTCTTGAGTTTTGGGTTTCGGCCTCTGCCCGTGCCGGAGGGGCGTCCCGCACGGCCGCGGAGGGTCGCTCCGGCGGCTGCACGGCGGGATGCCTGCGGTTGCGGGCGTGGGCCGTCCGGCGCACCGGGCCGTCCGGAGAACGGCCGGCGCGCGCCGGTTAAAATGCGTTGGCCTTCAGCCGCAGCCCCGCGGTTTCGTCGAGCCCGAACATCAGGTTCATGTTCTGCACCGCCTGGCCCGAGGCCCCTTTGAGCAGGTTGTCCAGCACCGAGACGATGTGCGCCTTGCCGTCGTGCAGAGCCGTGTGCAGCAACGCCTTGTTGGTGTTGACCGCCTGCTTCAGGTCCACGTCGTGCGCCACGGGGCGGGTGAATGCGGCCGTTGCGTAGTAGTCGGCGTAGAGCCGGCGCAGCTCCTCCTCCGCGAGCGGACATGCCGTGTAGAGGCTCGCCAGGATGCCGCGCGTGAAGTCGCCGCGCATCGGCACGAAGTTCACCGCTCCGTCGAACGAGGGCTGCAGCAGCCGCACGTTGCGCCCGATCTCGATCAGGTGCTGGTGCGTGAAGGCCTTGTAGACCGACAGGTTCGAGGCGCGCCAGCTGAAGTGGGTCGTGGCCGAGGGTTTCACCCCGGCGCCCGTCGACCCCGTGACGGCCGTCACGTGCACGTCGTCGGTCAGCAGTCCGGCGGCGGCCAGCGGCAGCAGCGCCAGCTGGATCGCCGTGGCGAAGCATCCCGGATTGGCCACCCGGCAGGCCCGGCGGATGCGCTCGCGGTTCAGCTCAGGCAGGCCGTAGACGAATCCTTCCGACTCGTCGCGGAAATCCTGCGCCAGGTCGATGATCCGCACGCCGGCCGGCACCTCGTGTCCGGCGAGCCACAGGCGGCTCTGTCCGTGGGCCGAGCAGAGGAACACGACGTCGGCCTCCGCCAGGTCGTACGAATCGCAGAAGCGCATGTCGGTGTCGCCCTCCAGTCCGCCGTGCACGTCCGCGAGCCGGTTGCCGGCGTTCGACGTGCTGTGCACGAAGGCGATCTCGACCTCGGGATGGTTCACCAGCAGCCGGATCAGCTCGCCCGCCGTATAGCCGGCGCCCCCGATGATGCCCGCGCGGATCATTTGCCGTTGCGTTTTTGGACGTTGTGGTAGATCTTGATCTGGTTGCCCAGGATCTTCGTGAAGCCCTTCACGTCGTCGGCCGTCCAGGCCTTGTTGACCTCGCCGTATTCGCCGAAGTCGGTCTTCATCAGGTCGAACGGCGACGAGACGCCCACTAGCGTGTAGTTGCGCGGCCGCAGGATCAGCTCCACGGTGCCCGTGACGTTGCGCTGCGACGAGAGGAGCATCGCCTCGATGTCGCGCATGACGGGCTCGAGGTACTGCGCCTCGTGCAGGAACATGCCGTACCACGTGGCCACCTGCTCCTTCCAGTAGAGCTGCCATTTGGTCAGCGTGTGCTTCTCGAGCATCTTGTGGGCGGCGATGATGAGCATTGGCGCGGCGGCCTCGAAGCCCACGCGGCCCTTGATGCCGATGATCGTGTCGCCGATGTGCATGTCGCGGCCGATGCCGAACTTCGCCCCGGCAGCCTCCACGGCCCGGATGGCCTCCACCTTGTCGGCGTAGGGCCGGCCGTTGACGGCCGCGATCTCGCCCTGTTCGAAGGCGATCGTGAGCCGCTCCTCGCCTTCGGCCTCGATTTGGCTCGGATAGGCCTCCTCGGGCAGCGTCTGCTCCGAGTGCAGCGTCTCCCTGCCGCCGATCGAGGTGCCCCACAGCCCTTTGTTGATCGAGTACTCCATCTTCTTGTAGTCGGCCGTGATGCCGTGGCGGCGCAGGTAGTCGATCTCGTATTCGCGCGTGAGGGTCATGTCGCGCGTCGGGGTGATGATCTCGATCTCGGGTGCGAGAATCTGGAACGTCAGGTCGAAACGCACCTGGTCGTTGCCGGCGCCGGTCGAACCGTGCGCCACGGCGTCGGCCCCGATGCTCTTGGCGTATTCGATGATGGCGATGGCCTGGAAGATGCGCTCCGAGCTGACCGAAATCGGGTAGGTGCCGTTGCGCAGGACGTTGCCGTAGACCATGTAGCGGATGCTCTTCTCGTAGTACTCCTGTTCGATGTCGAGCGTGGCGTGCTTCACGGCGCCCAGCTCCAGCGCGCGCGCCTCGATCCGCTCCAGTTCGGACCGGGAGAATCCGCCCGTGTTGGCGATGGCCGTGTAGACGTCGTAACCCTGCTCTTCGGAGAGGTATTTCGCGCAGAATGAGGTGTCGAGGCCTCCGCTGAAGGCCAGGACGACTTTTTTCTTTTCCATGTTATTTCGTGATTTTCATTTCAGGTGAAACAGTTTCTTGATCTTGTTGCGCAGGTACATGACGTAGGGCGCCATGCGCGACTGCCGGGGCCGTTCGTTGGCCGGATCGTAGAGCATGCCCGTGCAGAGGCACATCCGGCGGTGGTTGCGCTGGAGGATGTCGTAGTTGCAGCAGCCCTGGCAGCCCTGCCAGAACTCGTCGTCCTCGGTCAGCTCCGAGAAGGTCACGGGCACGTAGCCCATCCGCGAGTTGAGCTTCATGACCGGCAGCGAGGTGGTGATGCTGAATAACTTGGCATAGGGGAATCGTCGTCGGGCCAGCTCGAAGGTTCGTCGTTTGATCTGCTCCGCGAGTCCCATGTGGCGGTACTCGGGATCGACGATCAGTCCGGAGGTGGCGACGAAATCGCCGTGCCCCCAACACTCGATGTAGCTGAAGCCGATGAGCTTCTCACCGTCCAGCGCCACGACGGCCTTGCCGCCCGTGATCTTCGCGGCGATGTACTCGGGCGACCGCTTGGCGATCCCGGTACCCCGCTGCAACGCCGATTCGTAGATCAGGTCGCAGATACGCTGGGCGTGCTGCGCGTGGATCGGTTCGGCGAAGATGACGCTGATAGATTTGTTATTCATTTATCGTTCGGTAAAAAAAAGTAGATGTCAGTTGTTTACGCGGTAGGCGCGCTGCACGCCGCGGATGCGCATGATCGAGTGGATGAGCGTGTCGACGACGGACGAGCCGGGAACCTCGACCGAGACCGTGCCGGCGACGCAGCCGTTGGCGGCCGCTTCGAAGTTGATCGACCGGATGTTGAGCTTCAGCTCGCGGCTGATGACCTCCGTGATGTGGTTAGCCATGCCCGTGGTGTCGGCCGCCACGATGCGGATCGTGGCACGGAACGCCCCTTCGGCCGACGAGCGCCAGCGGGCGTCGATCACGCGGTAGGGGTAGAGCTCGCGCATACGCCGGGCGTTGGGGCAGTCGGTGCGGTGGATGGTGATGCCGGCATTGATCGTCACGAAGCCGAAGATCTCGTCGCCCTTGATCGGGTTGCAGCACTTGGCCAGCTTGTACTTGATCTTCGAGATGTCGTCGTCGATCACCAGCGCGTCGCCGCCGTCGTTCGGACGCTCTTTCGCGGCGCCGCTCTTCTGGCGCTCGATCTCCGCGGCGGCGGCCCGGCGCTCCTCGGCCGCTTCGCCCGAGAGGTGGCGGGAGAGGATCTCCTTGACGGTGGCCAGGTCGACCTTCTGCGTGGCGATCAGTCCGTACACCTCGGTGCCGGTGCGCAGTTTGAAATACTTGCCCAGGTAGGCGACCGCCTCGTCCATCGTGATGGCGAACTTCCAGTTTTTGAGCTTGCGCTCCAGCTCCTCGCGCCCCATGCGGGAGTGCTTGGCCTGCTCCTCGCGCAGGAACGACTTGATTTTGTTGCGCGCCTTCGAGGTGACGACGAACGCGAGCCAGTCGGCCTTGGGCGTCTGGTTCTTCTGCGTGGCGATCTCCACGATGTCGCCGTTGTGCAGCACGTCGCGGATCGCGGCGGCCCGGTTGTTGACCTTGCCGCCGACGCACGTGGCGCCCAGCCCCGTGTGGATGTCGAAGGCGAAGTCGAGCAGCGAGGCCCCTTCGGGCAGCTTGCGCAGGTCGCCGTTGGGCGTGAAGACGAAGATCTCGCCCGAGGCCGGTTTGGCGTCGAAGCGCTGGGCGAGCGAGTGGGGCGTATCCTCCATCAGCTCGCGCAGCCGTCCGAGCCACTGCTCGCTGGTCTGCGCCCCCTGCTTCACCCCCTTGTAGCGCCAGTGGGCCGCGATGCCGCGTTCGGCCACGGCATCCATGCGTTCGGTGCGGATCTGCACTTCGACCCAGCGCCCGTCGGCCGAGACGGTCGTGTGGAGCGATTCGTAGCCGTTCGATTTCGGGATCGAGATCCAGTCGCGCATGCGCTGCGGATTGGGCGTGTAGAAGTCCGTCACGATCGAGTAGACCGTCCAGCACTGCGGCTTCTCCACCTCGGGCGGACAGTCGATGATGATGCGGATGGCGAAAATGTCGTAGACGCCCTCGAACGGCACGCGCTGTTTCTGCATCTTGGTCCAGATCGAGAAGATCGATTTGGTGCGGCTCTTGACGTGGTAGCGGATGCCTGTCCGGTCCAGCCGCTCGGTGATCGGGACCAGGAAGCGCGCGATGAAGGCCCGGCGTTCGTCGGCGCTCTCCTCGAGCTTGGCGACGATGTGTTCGTAGTCTTTCGGTTCGAGGTATTTCAGGGCGATGTCCTCCAGCTCGCTCTTGATCTCGTAGAGACCCAGCTTGTGGGCGATCTGGGCGTAGAGATTCAGCGCCTCCCAGCTCTTCTTGCGCCGCTTCTCGCGGGGGAAGATCGCGAGCGAGCGCATCACCTCCAGCCGGTCGGCCAGCTTGATGAGGATCACGCGCGGATCTTCCGAATAGCTGACGATCAGGTCGCGGAAATTGTCGGCCTGCTCCTTGGCCACCTTCAGCTTCAGCTCCGAGATGTTGGCCAGGCCGACGGTGATGCCCACGACCTCTTTGCCGAAGCGTTCGCGGATCTCAGCCGCGAGGGCCAGGAACTCCTCTGCGGGCAGCTGCTTGTGCGCCAGCCGCACGACGTCGTGCAGGATGGCCGAGACCGCCGAGTTGCGTCCCAGCCCCACCTCCTCCACGACGATGCGGGCCACGGCCGCGGCGTGGTCCAGCAGCGGCCGGCCGTCATAGCGCTCCAGTCCGGCGAGCTTTTCGTCCGCATAGGCCAGCGCTTCGTCCACGAGCCGCTGCGTCTCGGACGAAAAGTTGCTCCGCACGTGCGCGCGAAGTTTCTCGTAGCGTGAAAAGTCCATTTTTGTCAACTTAACCAACCTTGTTCGCAAAGGTAGGAAAAAATTTCCTACATTTGACGCCGACTAATCATTAAGCGCGGGAAGATGAGAACGAAAAAGACCTATGTCCCCACGGTGGGCGAAGAGATCGGTAACTCGGTGTCGCACGGCGCGATGGCGCTGCTGGTGCTCTGCGCCCTGCCTTTCGCGTCGGTGTGGGCCTATGCGCAGGGCGGCGGCGATGTGCTCGCCGCGGTTTCGGTCTCGATCTTCGTGATCTCGATTTTCCTGATGTTTCTCGCCTCGACGCTCTACCATTCGATGAATCCCGCGTCGAAGCACAAGGCCGTATTCCACATTCTGGACCATATCTTCATCTACGTGGCCATCGCGGGCAGCTATACGCCCATCGCCCTTTCGGTCATCGGCGGCTGGCAGGGCGTCGTCATCACGGCCGTGCAGTGGGCCATGGTGCTGTTCGGGATCTTCTACAAGTCGCTGTCGCGGCGTTCGATCCCGGCCGTCAGCCTGACGATCTACCTGGTGATGGGGTGGACCATCGTCTTTTTCATGCCGCTGTTCGTGCGGCAGGCGTCGACGGCGCTGCTCGCGCTCATCGCGGCCGGGGGCGTGCTCTACACGCTCGGCGCCTGGTTCTATGCGAAAAAGGGCTTCAGATACCACCACCTGGTGTGGCATCTGCTCATCAACCTGGCCGTGGCCTGCCACTTCACGGCCATCGTCTTTTTTCTCTACTGATTACCCGATCAGGATTCCGATCGTCAGCAGCAGGCCGAACAGCGTGAGGTTGCGGGCCGTCTCGCTCAGGCAGACGTTCAGCTCTTCGCCGTGGTCGATCCGCACCATTTTGCGCCACGTGCCGAAGAAGAGCGCCCAGTAGAGCAGCGGCAGCAGGGCCGCGCCCCAGCGTCCGGTCGCGAGGAATCCCAGGCAGAGCAGCACGGCGGCCGTGCCGAGGAACAGGTAGCCCCAGCGTCCGAAGGCGGCGCCCAGGCAGACGATGATCGTGCGCTTGCCGCAGCGGGCGTCCTCTTCGCGGTCGCGGAAGTTGTTGACCCACAGCATCGTGTCGATCACCAGCCCGCACGCCAGCGCCGCCGTCGTCGTCTCCCAGGTCCAGGTGCCGGTGAGCAGGTAGTAGGTGAAGCCGACCGGCACCACGCCGAAGAACAGCACGACGGCGACATCGCCCAGTCCGTGATAGGCCAGCGGATAGGGTCCGGCCGTGTAGAAAAAGGCGAACACGACGCAGGCCAGCCCCACCGGGATCATCCACCAGCCGCCGTACCAGAGCAGGCCCGAGCCGATGGCGCAGGAGAGCAGGGTGAAGGCTGCGATTCCGGCTTTCATGGCCGGCAGCGTGATGTAGCCTTTGGCGAAGGCGCGGTCGGGACCGAGCCGGTCGGGTCGGTCGGCCCCCTTCAGAAAGTCCCAGAGGTCGTTGACGAGGTTGGCGGTGCATTGCATCGACAGGGCGAAGAGCCAGCACAGCAGGGCCGGCAGCCAGTGGAACGAGCCGTCGGTGTAGGCCAGCGCCGAAGCGACCGCTACCGGAATGGAGGCGGCGCCGAAACTGTAGGGGCGCACGGCGACGAACCATGCGCGCAGGGAATTGGTTTTCATCGGGTCGAAAAATTTGATGTGAGTTTGTCGGTTTGAACGGGGCGGGAACCGGACGTGCGGATCGGTCGGGCCTCCGGCGGTCGCGTGTCCGCCCGCTTCGGGTTCGGAGGAGACGTGCGGTGCGCGTCGGTCCGGCCGGGCGTCGGGCAGCGGCGCGCGGTCACGATGCGCCGGTCCGCTCTTTGTGCACGACGTAGAGCCGGTCCGCCGGCAGGGCGAAGGTGCGCCGCTCTTCGGGCGTGAAGCGCGCGGCGTAGTCGATCTCGTCGACCTGGAATCCCGCTTCGCGCAGCCGGTCGGCGTAGTCGCGTCCGTAGATGCGCCGGTGGTCGTACTGTCCGAAGATGCGCGTCCGCTCGGCCGGATCGACGATCGTGTCGTCTTCGAAAGTCGCCGCCCGTGCGTCGTCGACCGGCGACAGGACGACGCCCCAGCCTCCGGGACGCAGGATCCGGTGCAGTTCGCGCATCGCCTTGCGGTCGTCGGGGACGTGCTCGAGGATGTGGTTGCAGAGGACGACTTCGGCATAGCCTGCCTCGAGCGGGATCTCCTGGATGTCGAAGTGCAGCCGGGCGAGCGGGCTCTCCAGGTCGGCCGTGACGTACTGCTGCGGGCACGGAGCGAAATGGCGGCGCAGATGCCGCATCAGGCAGACTTCGGGCGCGATGTGGAGCGTCTTGGGAAAATGGTCGAACAGGTCGGTTTCGCGGCGGAGGTAGAGCCACAGCAGGCGGTGCCGCTCGAGCGACAGGCAGCGGGGGCAAAGGGCGTCGGGCCGTGCGTTCACGTAGCCGTAGGGCATGAATCGGCGGTATTTCGCGCCGCAGACCGGGCAGATGCGGCCGCGTCCCTTGTAGAACAGTCCGACGAGGGGGACGGCCCATCCTGCGATGCGCTGCAGCACGGAGCGGGGAATGTGGTTCAGTGCCCACTTTATCAAGCGTTTCATAGGCTTTGCTGCCAGTTCGGTTCGTCTGTTTCCGGCGGCCGGGACGGCCTTCGCGACGGTCGTGCCGCCGCGGTCCCGCGCCGCCGCTTTTTTGTGGCCGTTTCGTCCGCGCGGCCGTTTCGGCGCGCCGCGGCGAACGGCCTGCGTCCGCCGTGCGTCGGCCGGGCTTCCCGGCCCTGCCGGGGATGCCCGGTGCCGCCGACGGGTTGCGGATCAGGACTCCAGAATCTTCTTTACGTCCGTTTCGGCCTTCAGCAGGCGCTCTTTGCATCGGGCGATCAGCTCCGTGGCGCATTTCACCTCGGCGGCCAGCCGGTCCACGTCCATCTCTTCGTTGCGGAGCCGTTCCAGAATCTCGTCGATGCGGGTCATCGCCTCCGCGTATGCGATCTGTTTTTTCGCCATCTTATCGTTTCTCTTTGACTGTTGCGGTGAGGGTTCCGTCCGCCACTTCGATGTCGAGGCACCGCCCCGCCGCGGTGTCGTGCACCGAGAGGAGGGGCTTTCCGGCGTCGCGCACCACGGCGAATCCCAGCCGCAGGATGCGCTGCGGCGAGCGGCTTTCGGTCAGTTCGCGCGCCGTCTCCAGCCGTGCGGCCGTGCGGGCCACGAAGCTGCGGACGGCCTCGGGCAGCGCCGCGCTCCGTTGCTGCAGCAGCGTCCGCTGCCGGTCGAGGAGGCCGTGCGCGTGCAGCCGGATTTCGCCGCGCAGCCGTTCGAGCGCGGTTTCGTGGCGGCGGATCAGCCCGGTCGCGGCGTCGTGCAGCTGCAGCGAGGCGCTGTCGAGCCGGCTTTCGAAGGCTGCGGCCCGCTCGACGAGCCATCCGGCCGCGGCCGTCGGGGTTTTGAGCGCCGTGTGGGCCACCAGGTCCGCCACGCTGGTATCCTTGTCGTGCCCGATGCCGGTGACGACCGGCAGCGGGAACTGGGCGACGTAGGAGCAGAGCCTGTAGGCGTCGAAGCACCGCAGGTCGTTGCGCGAACCTCCGCCGCGGATGAGCACCGCGGCGTCGAACGCCTCCTGCCGGTCGGCCACGGCGCAGAGTGCCGCGATGATCGACGCTTCGGCCGAATCGCCCTGCATGAAGGCGTCGAAAAGCTGCGTGCGGAAGGCGTAGGGGCTTCTCTCCAGCTCCTTGCAGAAATCCCGGTATCCGGCGGCGTTGGCGCTCGAGATCACGGCGATGCGCTGCACCACGGCGGGCATCGCCGTCTCGCGGTTGAGCTCCCACACGCCGTCCTGCTGCAGCCGGGCGATGGTCTGCTGCCGCTGCCGTTCGAGGTCGCCCAGCGTGTAGGAGGGGTCGATGTCGAGGATTTGCAGCGAGAACCCGTAGAGTTCGTGGTAGGTGACTACGGCCTTGGCGAGGATGCGGATGCCGGCGACCAGCTTCTGTCCGGTCTCCGCTTCGAAATAACCGGCGATGCGGGGGTAGTTGCTCCGCCAGATCACGGCGCGGGCCTGCGCCGTGGGGGTTCCGCTGCCGCCCTTCTCGACCAGCTCGAGGTAGCAGTGGCCCGAGTAGTTCACCTTGATTTCGGAGATTTCGGCGCCCACCCACAGCGGCAGAGCGAAACGCTCGTGAAGGGTCTGCTTCACGAGCCGCTGCAATTCCGAGAGTGTGATGGGTGCCTGCATCGCCGCGAAGATACGAATTTTATCGGATAATGAGCTCTACCTGCCGCGGCATCCGGCGGCCTTTCGGAAGCTGGATGCGCAGAATGCCCTGCGAGGCGATCGGACTGCCGTTTTTGGTGGCGGGCGTCCAGGCGGGGGCTTCGGCGAGCGCCTTCAGCACGCGCCGCTTGAGCCGGTTGTCCGTGGATTCGAGCTCCTGATTGACCTCCGCGCGGCCCGTCTCCGTGATCGTGTAGCGCAGCACGACGCGTGCGGTGGGGTCGGTCTCGTCCCACCGCACGCGGTCGGCGATGTAGTCGGAGAAGGAGTCGGCCTCGGCGAAGCGGGCCGGCGTGTCGTAGCGCAGCGAGACGAGCATCACGCCGTTCGATGCGCGTTGTCCGTAGCGGGCGACGGTCTCCTCGTCGGCCGGAAGCATCTCGACGCGTTCGATGTCGTCGGGCGGGATGCTCCGGATCTCCGTGCGCTCTTCGCCGTTGACGATGTAGAGGGGTTCGCGGTCGGGGAGCTCCTGCGCCGCCGCGGGCAGCAGGTGCAGTGCCAGGAGGGAAAGCAGGTATCTCTTCATCGGTGTTTTTTCGTTTCAAACGGATTGCCGGGGCGGGATATTGTACCGGCGTGCGGCCTTGGCGGCGCCGGATGCGGCCGCCGGGACGGAGGGGTGTCGCCGTGCGGGCGGCTTTCAAGGTTTCGCCGTGCGGAGGAGTTCCCAGCCGTAGCGGTTCAGGTCGAGCCGGCCGTTTTCGCGGAAGCGGATCCCCTCCGCCTCCAGCAGCTCCCGTTGTCGCGGCCATGCCGCGACGGTTCCTCCCCGGCTGTCGACGACCCGGTGGCAGGGGATCTCCGGCGGTGCCGCGGCGAGCGCGCGGCCCACCCGGCGGGCGTGGAGCGGATGGCCGACCAGCCGGGCGATCTGCCCGTAGGTGGCGACGCGGCCGTGCGGAATCTGCGCCGCCACGGCGCAGACCTCCCTGTCGAAATTCTCCGGCAACCGCATCGGACGCTGGATTACAGCTCGCTCTCCTTGAGCCGTTCGGCGTTCTCGGCCACGATCAGGTGGTCGATGCAGTCCTGGATGTCGCCGTCCATGAAGGCCGAGAGGTTGTAGATCGTGTAGTTGATGCGGTGGTCG
>CAOJSG010000002.1 GCA_948442615.1 uncultured Alistipes sp. | reverse complement strand
TTATGCACTCTATAAAATATAGTAAATCAGTTTATTATATAATTTTATATCTTGTCGCCCACGAGCTGCTGCGCAGCGGCATCGCCTGCTGCATGGTGGACAAACGTACGCCGGCGACCGGCAGCAGCTGCGCGAGCACGGCACTGCTGCAGTACGAGATCGACGTCCCGCTGTGCCGCATGGCGAAGCTGATGCCCGAAAAGGATGCCGTCACGGCCTACCGCTCCTGTCTGGAGGCGATCGACGAGCTGGAGCGGCTCTTCGCCCGCGAGAAGATCGACGCCGCGTTCCGCCGCGTCCCCAGCGTCTTCTACGCCAGCGACCGCAAGGGAGCGCGGCTGATCCGCGAAGAGTACGACATCCGCAGACGCCATGCTCTTCCGGTCGACTACCTCGACCGCGCGGCGCTCCGCCGCACGACGGGAATCGAAGCCCCGTGCGCGCTGTACAACCGCGTCTCGGCCCAGATCGACACCTACCGGGCCGCAACCGGACTGATGAAACACGACCTGCGCCACGCGGGGCTGCGTCTCTTCAGCCACACGGAGATCGTGGGCTGGGAGCGGCTGCCGGACGGCTACCTGCTCACGGCGCAGAACGGCCGGCAGATCCGCTGCGACCATGCGATCGTGGCCTGCGGATTCGAGGCGTCGCCGTTCCTGCCCGTGCGGCCGATGCGGCTCACCTCGACCTTCGCCGTCGCCTCCCACCCGCTCGACGAACGGCTGCTCCGGCCCGAACGCGCCCTCGTCTGGGAGACGCGCGCCCCCTATCTCTACGTCCGCACCGACGGCAACCGCATCATCGTGGGCGGCGAGGACATCCCGTCCGACCGTGCCGCACAGCGCAGCCGGCTCCTCCCCCGAAAGGCCGCGCGGCTCGAACGGCGATTCCGGCGTCTCTATCCCGATATTCCGTTCGACGCCGAGCTGTCGTGGGCCGGAACGTTCAGTTCGACCGCCGACGGCCTGCCGCTGATCGGCGCGATGCAGGACGATCCGCGCATGCACTACGCACTGGGATACGGCGGCAACGGCATCGTTTTCAGCATGATCGCCGCCCGCATCCTGACCCGTGCGATCGAAGGCCGGCCCGATCCCCGCGCACGCCTCTTCGGTCCCGAACGCCCCTCGCTGCGCTGAGGCGCGAATGGCCGCACCGCACGGACCCGGTGAAACGCCCGCGGCCGGCACACGCCGCCGGTCAGCGTTCGGCTTCGCCCTGGCGGCACATGCCGCCCGCACGACGCAGGTAGTTGAGATAGGTGCGGTACCCGATTCCGTAGACGGGATTGATGTATTTGCGCCAGACCATCTTGTAGCACCGATCCTGGCGCTCCGGCTCGTAATGGCGGCGGGTGATGTCGAGGATGTTCTTCATCCGGATGGCATAGCCGGTCTTGTCGTACTCCATACTTCGTATCTCTTCAAAAAGTCACTTCGTTCGCAACCGCAGGCCGAACTGCGTCTCCGCACGCCCGTGTCCGGTCCGGCTCCCGTCCGGCGAACCGGACCGCATGCAAAATTGCCGCTTTCCGGTCCGGAAAGAAAACGACGGGTAAATCTTTTGCACTCTTTTTTCGCATGCGGCCGCCCCGGGCCGCCGCACCCGGCCGCCGGAGGTCCCGCAGCGCCGTCGTTCGCCGCGGAGGCGCCCGTCGGCCCTGCGGGCCGCCGCCGTGTTCCGTCCGGCGCACGGAATCCGGCATCCGGACACAAATATAAATATTATATTGTATTTATGAATAACAAATTGTCTTTTTCATCTCCCGTACCCATCCCTCGCCGAAAAACGCCGAAGCCTACCTACGACCCGCGCACATTCCGCGGCAAATTCCTATCTTTGCACGACAAACCCCCTCCGGACGCACCGCCGCCGCCCGATCGAACAGCGGCCGTTCCGCAGGGCGAAATCCCGCAGATCCATGTCCGAAATAGCCCCCTTCATCTCCGACCTGGCGGTCATTCTGGTCGCTGCCGGCATCTTCACCCTACTCTTCAAACGGCTGCGCCAGCCCGTCATCCTGGGCTACATCGTCGCAGGACTCGTCGCCGGCCCGGCCGTCCCGTGGGTCCCCTCGGTCACCGACCCCGCCAACATCAAGATCTGGGCCGACATCGGCGTCATCTTCCTGCTGTTCGCCATGGGGCTGGAGTTCTCGTTCCGCAAGCTGCTCGGCGTGGGCGGCACGGCCGTCATCGCGGCCGCCGTCATCGTGACGGGCATGATGTCCGCAGGCTACCTGGCCGGGCATCTGCTGGACTTCGGCCACCTGAGCGCGCTGTTTCTGGGCGGCATGCTGTCGATGTCGTCCACGGCCATCGTCTTCAAGGCCTTCGACGAGATGAAACTGCACGACCGCCGGTTCGCCGGCGTGGTGATGGGCATCCTGGTGATCGAGGACCTGGTCGCCGTGGTGCTGATGGTGCTGCTCTCGACGCTGGCCGTGAGCAAACGGTTCGAAGGGACGGAGATGTTCGCCAGCATCCTCAAGCTGGCCGGCTTCCTGCTCTTCTGGTCGCTGTCGGGCATCTACCTGCTGCCGAACCTGCTGCGCAGGCTGCGCCGGACGCTCGACGACGAGACGCTGCTCATCGTAGCGCTCGGGCTCTGCCTCGGCATGGTGATGATCGCCGTGAAGGCCGGGTTCTCGTCGGCGCTGGGCGCCTTCGTGATGGGGTCGCTGCTGGCCGAAACCGCCGAGTCCGTCGCGATCGAGAAGCTGCTGCAGCCCGTCAAGAACCTCTTCGGCGCGGTCTTCTTCGTCTCGGTGGGCATGATGATCGACCCGGGCGTGCTGACGGCCCAATGGCTGCCCATCCTGACGCTCACGCTGCTGGTGCTGGCCGGACAGGTCGTATTCGGGACCCTGGGCACGGTCCTGGCGGGGCAGCCGCTGCGCATCGCCATGCAGGCGGGATTCTCGCTCACGCAGGTGGGCGAATTCGCCTTCATCATCGCCTCGCTCGGTCTGACGCTGGGCGTGACCGACGGCACGCTCTACCCCGTGATCGTGGCCGTATCGGTGCTGACCACCTTCCTGACCCCCTACATGATCCGCGCGGCCGATCCCGCCTACCGCCGCGTCGAGCGGCGGCTCCCCCTCGCCTGGAAAGCCGCACTCGCCCGCTACGCCGCGGGGAGCTCCACCGTCCGGCAGAAGAGCACCTGGCACAAACTGCTCCGCTCGATGCTGCCGCCCGTGGCGCTCTACGCCGTCCTGTGCCTGATTTTCGAGGGGATGTATTTCCGCTACGCCGCCCCGGCCGTCGCATCGCATCTCCCCGGCACAGGCGGCTCGCTGGTCAACCTGGCGCTGCTGCTGTCGATCATCGCCCCGTTCGTATGGATGATCTTCATGAAGAAAAACCGGTCGGCCGAGTTCCTCAAGCTGTGGAACGACAGCAAGTTCAACCGCGGGCCGCTCGTCTCGCTGATCGTCCTGAAGAGCGCGCTCTGCATCGCCATCCTCATGTCGGCCGTGATCCGGCTCTTCGACATCGCCGCGGGCGTGGGCTTCGCCCTGTCGCTGGCCATCCTCTGCGTGCTGATCTTCTCGCGGCGCATCCGGCGCCACTCGCTCGACATGGAGCACCGCTTCCTGGAGAACTTCAACGGCAACGACAGGCGTGAGGCCGAGGCGCCGGCCGAAGAGCGGGTGCTCGGCGAACTCCCGTTCGAACACCTGCGGCTCGCCGACTTCACCCTCGCCCCCTCCTCGCCGCTCGCGGGGCTGAGCCTGCGCGAAAGCGGCCTGCGCCAGCGCTGCGGAATCAGCGTGGTGGCCATCACGCGCGGACACCGGCGCATCAACATTCCCGGAGGAGCGACGACGCTCTATCCCGGAGACCGGCTGACCGTCGTGGGGAGCGAAGCCGAGATCGAAGCCTTCCGCCGCCGGGACGACGAGGACCGCGCACGCGAGCGCTCGCTCGCCGCACAGCCGCTGGAGAGGATCCGGATCGAACGGTTCCGCATCGACGAGACGTCGCCGCTGATCGGCTACTCGATCCGCGAGACGGAACTGCGCACGCGGGTCGCCTGCCTGCTGCTGGGCATCGAGCGGCGGGGCGAAACGCTGACGAATCCCCCGGCCGACACCCGGTTCGAGAGGGGCGACATCGTCTGGCTGGCCGGAGAATCGGGCCATATACGCAGGCTGAGCGAAGAAAAGAGGCGATGAGTAAGCGGCAAAGTCCTACTAATAATTCATTCGGCCCCGGCAGGTTGCAGTTAGCGAATAAATTATTATCTTTACCGCACGAAACGAGGCCCTCGCCGACCGAGGACCGAAAAACAGGTTCTTTACATATCTTTTACAATATGCGATAGTATCAAAGAGTTTCTGAATTTTCGCCAAATTTACCATTCTTTTTTCACGATGATACGGTTTCGCACCTTCGGGGTGTGTGCTGTATTTGCTGAAAAAAGAGAAATGGCAAGCCTTAGAAACTACAAATCGGCACTCCCCCTCTTTGCGCGTTTCGGGATTCGTGCCGTTCCGATAACTTTTTGCAGCGGCAGGCCTCCTTTTACTCTTCATAGTCACTGATGAACAGTTGCGCGTCACTCGCCTGCCGCTGTTTTTTATTCCTGCAAACCGCATGCCAAACTCCGCGTGCGGCGCACATCCGGATCCGCGGAGTTTCCGTTTTTCGCAGATCGCCGTTTTTTAACGACGATCCGGTAGGTTTTTCCCGATTTTAATCATATATTTGTAAACAAGCGAAGTTTACAGCCATGAAGAATCGAGAACTGCTATTGGGAGACGAAGCGCTCGCCCTGGGCGCGCTCCATGCCGGACTCTCCGGCGTCTACGCCTATCCGGGCACCCCCTCGACCGAAATCACCGAATTCATCCAGGAGCATCCGCTCACGGCCGAACGCGGCATCCACTGCACCTGGTCGGCCAACGAAAAGACCGCCATGGAGGCGGCCCTGGGCATGTCGTTCGCCGGCCGCCGGGCGCTGGTCTGCATGAAGCACGTCGGGATGAACGTGGCGGCCGACGCCTTCGTCAATTCGGCGATGACCGGCGCGCACGGCGGTCTGGTGGTCGTTGCGGCGGACGACCCGTCGATGCACTCCTCGCAGAACGAGCAGGACTCGCGCTTCTACGGCAAATTCGCGATGATTCCCGTCTTCGAGCCCTCGTCGCAGCAGGAGGCCTACGACATGGCCCGCGCGGCGTTCGACCTCTCCGAACGGTACCGCATCCCGGTGCTGATGCGCCTGACCACCCGCATGGCCCATTCGCGCGCCGCGATCGTCACCGCCGCGGAGATCCGCCCGCAGAACGAACCGGGATTCCCGGCCGATGCGCGGCAATGGGTGCTGATGCCCGGCAACTCGCGCGCACGCTACGTCCGGCTGATCGACGACAACGCGCGGTTCGAAGCCGCAGCCGCCGAAAGCCCCTTCAACGCCTATACCGACGGCACCGACCGCTCGACGGGGATCGTCGTCTGCGGCATCGCCAACAACTACCTCGCCGAGAACTATCCCGACGGCTGTCCCCATCCGGTGCTGAAGATCTCCCAGTATCCGCTGCCCGCCGCCCTCGTCCGGCGCCTGGCCGCCGCGTGCGAGCGGCTGCTGGTTCTCGAAGAGGGGCAGCCGCTGGTCGAGGAGCTGCTGCGCGGCGTGCTTCCCGCCCCCGTTCCGGTCGAAGGGCGGCTGAGCGGCGCCCTGCCCCGCACGGGCGAGCTGACGCCCGACAACGTACGCCGGGCGCTGGGGCTGCCGCCCCGCAAAACGCACGCCCCGAGCGACATCGTCGCGGCCCGTCCGCCCGCGCTGTGCCAGGGCTGCGGCCACCGCGACATGTACGCGGCGCTGCGCGAGGTGGTAGGCGAATACGACCGGGCCAAGGTCTTCAGCGACATCGGATGCTACACGCTGGGGTGGCTCGCACCGTTCCACGCCATCGACACCTGCGTGGAGATGGGCGCCTCGATCACCATGGCCAAGGGAGCGGCCGACGCGGGCGTACATCCGGCCGTCGCCGTGATCGGCGACTCGACCTTCACCCATTCGGGCATGACCGGGCTGCTCGACGCCGTGAACGAACGGTCGAACATCACGGTCGTCATCTCGGACAACCTGACCACGGGCATGACCGGCGGCCAGGATTCGGCCGGCACGGGGCGTCTCGAGCAGATCTGCGCCGGTCTGGGCGTCGATCCGGCCCACATCCGCACGGTGGTGCCGCTCCCGAAGAACCGCGAGGAGATGAAGCGGCTGCTCCGCGAGGAGATCGCCTACGACGGCGTGTCGGTCGTCATCCCGCGCCGCGAGTGCATCCAGACCGCGAAACGCAAGACGAAAATCCGGCAGGCGTGACGCCCGCACGGCGGGGCGGGCCGGCCGCGATCCTGCGGTCCGCCTCCCGCCGACGAAGAGCATCCCCTCCGGCCCCGCGTACGCCTCGGCACGCCGTGCGCACGACAGGCCGCCGAACCACCAACCGACCAACCGACTCTTATGAAAAAAGACATCATACTCTCGGGCGTAGGAGGACAAGGCATCCTCTCGATCGCCACCGTCATCGGCCACGCGGCGTTGGCCGAAGGGCTGCACCTCAAGCAGGCCGAAGTGCACGGCATGAGCCAGCGCGGCGGCGACGTGCAGTCGAACCTGCGTCTCTCGTCGTCGCCGATCGCCTCGGACCTGATCCCGCAGGGCGGCGCCGATCTGATCGTCTCGCTCGAACCGATGGAGGCCCTGCGCTACCTGCCGTGGCTCTCGGAAACGGGATGGGTCATCGCCAACACCGTTCCGCTGGTCAACATCCCCGACTACCCCGACGCCGCGTCGCTCCGCCGCGAATTCGACCGTCTGCCGCACACGGTGACGCTCGATGCCGAAGCCATCGCCCGCGACAGCGCCTCGCCGCGCGCGGCGAACATCGTCCTGCTGGGTGCCGCCGCGCCCCTCCTCGGGCTGCCGGCCGAACGACTGGAGGAGGGCATCCGCGCCATCTTCGGCCGCAAGGGCGAGGCGGTCGTCGAGGCCAACCTCGCCGCCTTCCGCGCCGGCTGCGCACACGCACGCAAAACCATCCTGCCATGAAAACGCCCATCCCCGCAGCGCTGCTGCACGCCGTCACGGAGCGTCTGGGCATCGCCGACATCGCCCGTGCCACCATCCGCCAGTCGGGCGACATCGCCCGCGCGCTCGAGCGCGAGACCGGGCTGGAGTTCCTCCATCTCGAGCAGGGCATCCCCGGGCTGCCGCCCCAGCGCATCGGCGTCGAGGCCGAATGCCGCGCCCTGCAGCGGGGCGTCGCCTCGCAATATCCCAACATGTACGGGACGCCCGAACTGGGGCGCGAAGCCTCGCGCTTCATCAAGGCGTTCCTCGACGTCGACATCGCCCCCGAGGGATGCGTCCCGACCGTCGGCTCGATGCAGGGGACCTTCTCGGTCTTCCTGCTCTGCACGCAGCTCGATCCGGCCAAAGACACGATTCTCTTCATCGACCCGGGATTCCCCGTGCAGCGCACCCAGGCCCGCGTGCTGGGCATCCCCACCCAGTCGTTCGACATCTACGAACACCGCGGCGCGCGGCTGGGCGCCAAACTGGAAAGCTACCTGGCCACGGGCCGCATCGCCGCCATCGTCTACTCGAACCCGAACAATCCGGCCTGGATCTGCCTGACGGAGGAGGAACTGCGGACGATCGGCACGCTGGCCGAACGCCACGGCGCCGTGGTCGTCGAGGACCTGGCCTACCTCTGCATGGATTTCCGCAAGCCGCTCGGGCAGCCGGGACGGCCGCCCTTCCAGGCGACCGTAGCCCGCTACACGCAGCACTGCATCCTGATGCTCTCGGCCTCGAAAATCTTCAGCTACGCCGGCCAGCGCATCGCCGTGGCCGCCATCCCCGAAGCGCTACGCACGCGCAGCTACCCTGCCCTCGAGGCACGCTACGGCATGAGCCGCCTGGGCGACGCCTACGTGCTGTCGATCCTCTATGCCCTCTCGTCGGGCACGTGCCACTCGGCCCAGCATGCGCTGGCGGCGATGTTCGCCGCGGCCACGGAGGGGCGGATGGACTTCGTAGCCGATGCGTCGGAGTACGCCCGCCGCGCGCAGCGCTCCAAGGAACTCTTCGTCCGCCACGGATTCCGCATCGTCTACGACCGCGACGGCGAAGAGCCGGTCGGCGACGGTTTCTTCTACACGGTCGGCTACGGTGCGCTGACGAGCGCCGAGCTGCTCGGCGAACTGCTGCGCTACGGCATCTGCGCCATCTCGCTCGACTCGACGGGCAGCCGTCAGCAGGGCATCCGGGTATGCGTGTCGCAGCTCAACCGGCCCGAGCAGTTCGAGCTGCTGGACGAGCGTCTGGCCGCATTCGCCGCCGCACATCCCCACGAGCACCTGTAACCCGCGCGGAGGATCCGGCTGCGACCAGGTCCGGATCCTCCCTCCGCATACGCCGCAAACCGCACGACACACCCCATTCACGGACCAAAACACCCCGCCCATGCACTGCACCACAGCCGCCGAGGCCGTCGCCCTCATCCGTTCGCACAGCCGCATCTACATCCAGGGCAGCACCTCCATCCCCGAGGTGCTCGTCGCGGCGCTGGCCGACCGCGCCGCGGAACTGACCGACGTGACCGTCTACTCGGCCTTCGCCGTAGGCCGCGCCGAAGCGCCCTACTGCCGGCCCGAGTTCCGCGAGACGTTCCTCGTGAACAGCCTCTTCGTGGCCAACAACATCCGCAGCTGGCTGGCCGACGGCTACGGACAGACCATCCCGGCCTTCCTGGGCGAGATTCCGGGGCTGTTCCGCGACGGCACGCTGCCGGTCGACGTGGCGCTGCTCAACGTCTCGCCGCCCGACGCCGAGGGCTACTGCTCGTTCGGCGTGTCGGCCGACCTGGCCGTCCCGGCCGTGGAGTGCGCCCGCACCGTCATCGCGCAGATCAACCGCGCCATGCCCTACTCCTACGGCGACGCCCGCATCCACGTCTCGCGGCTGGCCGCGGCCGTCGAGGTCGACGATCCGCTGGTCGAGGTGCCGAGCGTCGTCCCCTCCGAGACCGAGCGCCGCATCGGCAACTACATCGCCGAGCTGATTCCCGACGGAGCCACGCTCCAGATCGGCGTCGGCGGCATCCCGAACGCCGTGCTCGCGGCCCTCGAGGGGCACAAGCACCTGGGGCTGCACACCGAGGCGATGACCGACGGCGTGCTGCCGCTCATCGAAAAGGGGGTGATCGACAATTCGCAGAAACGGGTGCTGCCCGGCATGAACGTCGCCTCGCTCGCCCTGGGATCGCGGCGGCTCTACGACTACATGGATTACCGCAAGGAGCTGGTGATGAAGGATGTGGCGTGGACGAACGATCCGTTCCGCATCCGGCAGAACCCGAAGGTGATGGCGATCAACTCGGCCGTGGAGGTCGACCTGACGGGGCAGGTATGCGCCGATTCGGTCGGTACGCGCATCATCTCGGGTGTGGGCGGCCAGCACGACTTCATGTACGGCGGCGCGCTCTCCGAAGGGGGCAAGACCTTCATCGCCATCCCCTCGACCACACCCCGGGGCGAATCGAAGATCCGGGCGCTGCTCGCTCCGGGCGCAGGCGTGGTGACGACCCGCCACATGGTGCAGCACATCGTCACGGAGTATGGCGTGGCGCAGCTGCGGGGCCGCAACCTGGCCGAGCGGGCGCGGGCGCTGATCGACATCGCCCACCCCTCGGTGCGCGAAGAGCTCGAGCGCGAGGCCGCGAAACGCTACGGCTATTCGTTCCTGCGGCTCGGCACCCGGTCCTGATCCGCCGCCCGAGCCGCCCAATCGCCGTCGCGCCCCGGGACCGACACCCCACAGCGCCCGGCTATCCGCCGCCGCAGGGGTGGTTGCGACCCTCCGTACCGCCTCTGCGAATCCCTGCCCGCCATCGTCCCGGAGCCGTCCGCCGCATGTCCGGACCACGCATCCGCGTGCCGTCCCCGCGAACCCGGACCGCCGCCGCACCGCGAAGCGGCATCCGCCGACCCGCCGGCTCGGTACAATCCATCGGCTCGATCCGGCCCGCCGGGCCCCGCAACCGTCCCTGCCGGATCCGCACGAAACGAGGGGACCGACGATGTGTCGGTCCCCTCGTCCGTTTCCTCCCGGAGACGTTTCTCCCGGGACGGCGCTACCGCACGAACCGCAGTTCGTCGAGCAGACGGCCGGCCCCGGCATAGTGTTCGATCGTCCACATCACGAAGCGGATGTCCACGCAGACCGTTTTCGAGCAGTCGGGTTCGAAATAGAGGTCGTTGGCCATCGACTCGCGATTGCCGTCGAAGGCCAGCCCCACGAGCCGGCCGCGTCCGTCCAGCACGGGACTGCCCGAATTGCCGCCCGTGATGTCGTTGTCGGTCAGGAAATCGACATAGAGCGTCCCCCGTTCGCCCCAGCGGCCCCACTGCTTCGCCGCGACGAGCGACCGCATCCGTTCGTCGACCCGAAATTCGTAGTCGGCCGGGTCGTACTTCTCGTCATAGCCGCGCACGGTCGAACGCGAATCGTAATGCACGCCGTCGGCCGGATCGACCGGCCCGACCGTACCGTACGACAGCCGCATGGTCGAGTTGGCATTGGGATATTGCGCCGTGCCCTGCGCCTCGCGGAACTCGTAGAGCGCCTGCACGTACTCGCGCGTCAGCTCCCCGACGTCGACTCCGGCCTCCTTCTCGGCCCGCTCGACGATGGCGGCGAAGCGCGGAATGCTCACCGACCGGGCGAGCGCCACCAGCGGATCGGCCAGCAGCTCGGCGACCGGACGGTTCTGCGCGAAGAACGCCTCGTAGCGCCGGGCATCGGAGCAGCAGGAGGCATCGAACGCCTCGCCCGCCATGCGCCGCGCATCGCCGGCATAGCGGTCGTACATCCGCTCCAGCTCCTCGCCCCACAACGCACGGTCGACATGTTTCGTGAAGCGGTCCGCCATCCGGACCAGCAGCTCGCGGTCGGTGGCCGCATCGTAGTTCTTGTTCAGCCGCCAGGACCCGGACACCACGTTCTGCGCATCCCGGGCCGCGATGTCGAGCGTGTCGCGCCGTTCGCGGAGCAGCTTGGCGACGTACGAGGCCACGCGGTTGGCCGTCAGCAGCGCCTCGCTCGGTCCGAGCCACGACTCCTGGAACCACGTGCGCGTACGCATCGCCTCGCGGCGCGCATCGAATCCGCGCTTCAGTCCGCCGAGCAGCTCGCCGTAGCGCGCGGTGCGCGCCGGATCGGCCTCGATCCACGCCTGCAGGCGCCGCTCCTCCTCCGCACGGATGGCGACCACGTCGAAGCGCCCCAGGCATTTATTCTCCCACAGCGCGTAATCGGCGTAGTTGCTCAGTCCGAAATAGGCGTCGGAATACTTCATCCGCACCTCGTCGCTCGCGCGCATGCGCCGGTCGATGACCTCCATCCGCTCGTGACGGCACGCCACGACGACCGGATTCTTCACCGTACGCTTCTCCTCGACGGCGAACGACGAATCGTAACGGTGCGTACGGCCCGGAAAGCCGATCACCATCGTGAAGTCGCCGTCGTGCACGCCCGATGCGGCCACCGTCAGCACCCGCCGCGGATGCAGCGGCACGTTGTCGGGCGAATAGGCGGCCGGCCGGCCCTCGCGGTCGGCATAGACCCGATAGAGGGCGAAATCGCCCTTGTGCTGAGGCCACCCCCAATTGTCGGTCGTGCCGCCGAAGGCTCCGATCGAGACGGGGGGCGCCCCGACGAGCCGCACGTCGCGGTAGACTTCGTAGAAATAGATCAGGTAGCGCCGGCCGCTCCACAGCGAGACGCAGCTGGCCTCGTAGGGCGTGCCTTCGCCGTGGCGCCGTTCGAGGTCGGCGAAAAGCCTTCGCGTCGACATCACGGTCCACCGTCCGGCGGCCTTCATCTCGGCGATCAGTGCCTGCGCCTCGTCCGTCACGTCGATCACCTTGCGCAGGAACGACACGGTCTTTCCCTCGACGGGCAGCTCCTCTGCGCGGCTCTGCGCCCAGAATCCCGTCTCGAGGTAGTTGGCCTCGGGCGTGGAGAGCGCGCAGATGTCGCTGTAGGCCACATGGTGATTGGTAATCATCAGCCCCTCGTCGGAGATCATGCTTCCCGTGCCCACGCCTCCGTCGATCGCCACCACGGCGTCGCTCAGCGACGGGCGGCTCTCGTCGTAAATCTCGCGCGGCCCGAGCCGCAGTCCCTTGGCACGCATCCGCGCCAACAGATCGCCGTCCAGCTGCTGGATCATCCACATTCCTTCGTCGGCCGCGGCGGGCTGCAACGCGAGCAACCCCCACACGACCGCCATCATCCACTTTTTCATCGTATTCGCATCCGTTCATCGCACGGGAAGCCTGCGGAACGCCCCCGAAAGAGGCGCCGCAAGCTCCCCGCCGATCGTTCGACTCTCTACTCTTCGACGGTGGCCCCCTCCTGCATGAACTTCAGCCGGGGTTCCGACTCCTTGAAGGTGCCGTCGGCCATGCGCAGCGTCCACACGGGCGCCTGGAAGATCTCCTGCCAGATGCGCGCATCATCCCACATCGACTCCACGTAGTGGAGCCGCAGGGTCGGCACGCGCCCGCGCAGCACGAAATCGACCGAAAGAATACCCTCCGTGCACGACAGGAAGCTCTTGAAATAGGGGAATCCCAGCCGCACGGGCATCTTCTCGATGCTCGGCAGCGGCATTTCGTAGACCGCCTGCGGGAATTGCGTCTCGTCGCCCCACTTGCCGATGTTCTCGACGAAGCGGCCCGACAGTTTCTCCACGTCGCGGAACATCTCGCGCACGAAATCGTCGCTCGGGACCGTGCCCGCTGCGGCGCAGCTCTTCAGTTCGAAGTGCAGCGGCACGACCTTCTCGCCGTCCTTGACCTTCATCACCAGCTCCTCGGCGTCGATCGCCTCGGCGAACCGCTCGGGCGTGACGGCCGCTGCCGGATCGGCATAGACCTTCACGTCCACCGGGCAGGCGAACTCGGCCGTGAAGCCGTAGACCCCCTCGATGCGCTGGAGCACCATGCCGAAATAGACCATATCCATCCTGTCGCGCAGCCCTTCGACGCCGAGCGCGAACAGCTGCAGCTCGGACAGCTCCTCGCCGGGCGTGGCGAACTTGCGCTGCGTGGGGGTGAAGATCGCCTCCTGGATCTTCAGCGTATCGGTCCGCGACGGGTCGTAGAGCACCTCGATGCCGTGACGGTTCACGAAGGTCTTCACGCCGTAGACGCCGGGCACGGTCTGCATCTTGGCCGAGAAAGCCTTCGACGAGCCGAAGCACTTGATCGTCTGCAAGCCCTCCATTTCGTAGGTCCGCAGCCCTTCGACCTGCTCGTAGTCGCCCCACTTCTCGTCGATGGTGGGCAGCTCGAGGCTCGTACCCAGCCATACGGCCGCGCCGAACAGCGCGACGGCCAGCAGCCCCGGCACCCAGCGCAGCGAACGGCGGCCGCCGATCTGCAGCGCATCGGTCGTACAGGCCGCAACGCACTGTCCGCACAACGTGCAGTCGACGTGGCGGACCTTCGTCATGTCGTGCAGCGGAATGTTATAGGGACATTTCTTCTCGCACAGCTTGCAACCGTTGCAGGCCGCCTCGTCGCGGACCACGGTCAGCAGCGGGAAGCGGCAACTGCGCAGCTTGACGATCTCCACGAGCCAGCACACCGCGCACGTGGCGGCGATCACCCACACCCAGGCGCCCTCGATGCCGGCGGCGCTCAGGCCCCAGCAGACGAGGCCCGCCGCAGCGAACACGGGGGTGAACTTGAAGATGTTGCTCGCGGCGCCCAGCGGACAGACGTATTTGCACCAGAACATCCGCACGACGAACGACCCCAGGAAGAGCAGCACGACGGACACGGCGGCCATCCACGGCACGATCTCGCCCCGGAAACCGGTGGCCATCGCGTAGTAGGGATCGAGTTTCTTGCAGAAAAGTTCGCTCGACGAGAGCGTGAAATAGAGGATCGTGAACAGCAGCGCGTATTTGAAGATACGCAGCGCACGGTCAGCCGCGCCGCCCGGCCGCACGTCGATCTGCAGCCGCATTTTGCGGCCCGCCTTGCCCATCCATTCGCCGAGGGTCCCCAGCGGACACAGATAGCCGCAGAAGAGCTTCGAGAAGAGGATGACTCCGGCGGCCAGCACGAGTCCCATCATGATCTGGAGCATCGACATCGAGCAGGCCAGCGAATTGTTGACCAGATAGGTGCCGAAAGCCTGCAACCCGCCGAAAGGACAATACTTCTCCACGTCCACGGGCTGATCGCCCCACGCGGCCCACGACACCGTGCCCGCAATGGCGATCAGCACGCCCCATTGCAGCAGGTGTTTCAAGTAGTTCGGTTTTCTTTTCATCGATCGTTCGTATTGAGTTTGTGTTGTGTTCGTATCCGCAGCGCCGCCCGCCGCATCCGGCCGGAGCGGTCGCGGTCCGCACGGTCCGCACGCCGTTGCGCGAACGGAGCCTCCGCGCCGCGACCGTCCCGCACGGGTTCGCGAAGGTCGGCGCCGAAACGGCATAAACCGACCCGCGAACGGGCCGGCTTATCCGCATCATGTCCGGGCGAGCCGCCTATTTGGCCGTGTCGCGCACACACCGCACGGGAATGCCCGCAAAGTTCGAGGCGTTGGACACCGACATCGAAACGTTGGTGGCACCCGTATTCGCTACATAGGTGTTGAGGAACATCAACGCCTTGTTCTGCGAAGTGACGGCGCCGGTGGTCTCGTTCACCTTGTAGTTGTTTCCGCCGGTGGTGTTGGCCGTGGAGGACATGAGCCAGCCGCCCGAGAACTCGTGGCTCTGGGCATTGACGGCCGTCGACCACGAGCCGGTCTGCGCCGTGGTGTTGCGCATGCGCAGCTGGATCAGGGTCGTGTTGAAGCCCGCCTCGTCCAGGTCGGCCCAGTAGGTCTTGCCGTCCGACGACTTGTAGGCAGCGACCAGCGCCGTGAATTCGGCGCCCGTCGGGATGTGCCAGCCCGAGGGGCAGATGCCCTGCGCACCCTCGAAGGAGGTGGAGTTCTCGGCCGTGATCGCATCGACGCCGACCGCCGTGCGGAAATCGTAGTAATACCCCACGCGGGCGATGTAGTCCGCATCGGTCGAAACCGCAGCGGCATACGTGCCGTCGGTCTCAACGACCGCCTGCGGATACCAGATTCCGGCCTCCTCCTTCGGATCGGCCGACGGGGTCTTCCCGGCCGGCACGTAGCGGAGATTCTCGGTCATCCAGGTGTTGCCGTCGGCCAGGGTCTTGAATCCGTAGGTCGCACCGGCATAGGTGAACGACGTCTCGCCCTCCTCGAAGTCGACGACGGGCTCGGGTTCGATGGTCCCCTCGTCGGTCCAGTTCTCGATGTCGCCCGAGATCGTCACGTCGAACGAATCGTCGGCCAGCTCCAGCACCACCGAATACTGACCGCCCGACTTCAGTTCGGTCATCGTCTGCTTCTGCGTCATCGTCTTGCCGTCGGCCATCTCCACGGTCACGGTCAGCGCCGCCGACTGCGGAACGACCAGCACGCGGTAGGTCTTGTCGGCCTCGACCGCATTGGCCGCGGCTTCGATCTTCTCGGCCGCAGCATCGGCCGTCACCGTTCCGGCGGCCACGTCGACCTTACCCGTGCCGATGAAGTTGCCGACGAGCACCCGCGCCACCTTCGTTCCGGTCGTGTTGTTCACACGCAGGAGCAGCTTGGTCATGCGGTGGCGGAACGTCATGCCCACGGCCGCAGCCGTCGGCTCCACATCGGCCTTGTAGGCCGTCATGAAGTCCGACGCCGTATAGTCGGCCGCCGCCGTCTGGTCGGCCTTCACGGCGAACGTCGTCGGCACGCCGGCCTCCGCATAGGGGTAGTAAGCCGCGAGCGACGCCGTGGCGCCCTCTTTCGAGAACCATTTCAGGTCGGACGAGAAGACGCCCGTCGTCTCGTCGAAGGTCAGGCAGTTGTTCTCCGAGCCGAGCGCGGCATCGCTCGCCGCGATCGTCAGTCCGATCCGGTCGCCCGTCTCGAAGTCCACCTCCGTGGCACGCGACACGATCGTCGGATCGATCCGCACCTGTTTCTCGCCCGCGAACGGAGCGCTCTCCTCTTTCGAACAGCCGGCGAAACCGAGCGCCGCGATCGTCATCGTCAAAAATAGTCTTTTCATACGCCTGTGTATTTAGTTGATTGATAATCATCGTTCCGGTCCGGCATCGCGCCCGCCGGTTCCTCGCCCCGGCGGGTCCGGCGGCTCAGAAATCGTAACCCACGCCGAGCGTCAGCGTCCCCCGCTGCGCACCCGGGGTGCAGCGGACGCCGAAGCCGCGCTCGTAACGCCCCGACAGGTCGATATAGAACCTGCGGATATGGCACCGCACGCCGGCGTCGACCCCCATGCGGGTGGCCGTCAGCCACTCGCGCTCGCGCTCGTAATAGTCCGTCAGCTGCTGCGGATAGCCGTCGCCGGCCACGGTCGTGTCGTCCGACCGGAACAGGAGGCCGCCGTCGATCCCGAGCGGACGATAGACCGGCTCCCACTTACCCCATAACTGCATGCTGCGCAGCGACTTCTCCTCGCTGCCGCCCCAGCGGCAGTCGAGCCCCAGCTCCAGGTCGAACCGGCCCCAGCTGCGCCGGCCGCGCACGAAACACTCCGTGAAGTGCAGCTCCTGGCCGCGCGTCTCGGGGTAGCGCAGCGTCGAGCGGCGTTCGATCTGCGTGTAGCTGCCGCCCGCCCGCAAGACCGCGCGTTCGGCCGACAATTCGTACTCGCCGCTCGCCCGGGCGCCCCGGCGTCCGAAGACGGGCGTCGAGCCGTAGATCCGGTTCGTGGTCACGCCGTCGACGTTCTCCTTGCCCACGAGCATCTCGCGGTTGTCCTGGCGATACCACTCGAACCCGGCCCGCACGATGTGCAGCCGCCCGCCGTCCGGCAGCGTCACGACGCCCCGCACGGCGGCGCGTTCGCCCTCGAACTCGTGCCACGTGAGGTCCTTCTCGCCCGTGTCGCCGTGCGTACGGCCGTACGTCGCCTCGGCATACGCCGCGCCGTACTGCAGCTGCGCCGCCACGCCGTGCATCAGCTCCTTGAGCGGGAATCCGTCGATGCCCGACTCCTTGAGGTGGATGTTGTTGCCGTCCCACAGCTCCTGCGTGCCGTAGTAGAGCCCCTTGTCGAAGAAGGCGTAGTACGACGTGCCCTTCAGGCCGATCTGCTCGGCCTCCGCACGGTCGGAATTCTTCCCGAAAAGATAGGCGGCACCCGCCCGCAGGCGCCCCGCCTCGTAGAGGATGCCCGGAGCGACCCGGAAATCGAGCATCGTATTCTTATGGCGCAGGTCGCGGCGCTTGGCGTAGTTCTGCGCCTCGAAATCCATCCGCAGACCGGCCGTCCACCGCCGGTGCAGCCGCACGGCCAGCCCGCCCGTGAAGGCATAGGTCTCGCGCACCTTGCGGCCGGGCGTGAACTCCAGAATATCCACCGGGTAGTAACCGGGCCGCGAAAGCATCGAGCCGCACATGTTCCGCCCCTCGAAATAGTCGTAGGAGAAGCCGCCGAAGAACGAAACCCGTTCGAAATGGCGGATCGAAGCGGTGCGCGCACCGGCGTTCCAGCTGTCGTCCGACCCCGAATGGTCGATCCAGCCGCCGTTCTGCTTGGTGAAGTAGGCCTCGGCATAGGAGCGGCTCAGGCTGTCCGCCCGCACGCCCGCGGCGTTGGCGCCGTCGTTCCACGGATTGCGGTGCCGCACCTCCTCGAACCGCGGCTGGGCGACCGCACCCGCGCCCCACGCCAGCATCAGCAACAAAAGCATCCGTCTCATAGGTCGCGCAGGGATTGGGTCGCACGCTCGTAGAAGTCGTTCGACGAATTGTTCGTATCGACATAGACCTCGTAGCCCGCCTCGGCCGTGGCCTCCTCGTCGAGATGCCGGTGCACGGTGTGGCTCTTCTTGGTCTCGCTCAGCACGGCGAATCCCGCATCCACCTCGGCCGAGAGACGCTTGACGCGATCCGACGGCGTAGCGAAGACCTCCACGCCGTCCTCGATCCACGCCTCGGGCACCAGCGCGCAGCGGTCGACGGCCGAACCGGGCTTCTGCCGCACGTTGGCCGGATCGGCCAGGAACTCGTCGATCGTCATCCCCACCGGACGGAAGATCACCGTCGCAGGCGAGTTCTGCGAATAGGTGTAGGCGTTCGCCTGCCCCAGCTTGGCGGCGACCCGCAGATAGTGCGACCGCAGGATCCGGTCGCCGGGGGTGGGATGGTAGCTCGTATTGGGGAATTCGGCCTCGTTGTAGAGGACGAAATAGGCTTCGCGGTTCAGATTCACCGACTGCGGATACTGGGCCGCATGGTCCAGGGCGCCGTTGATCGAGATGACCGCATCGGCCCCGGGCGCCAGCGGGAAGTCCCGCCCCCCGCCGCTGAACTGCCAGACGGCCTGGATGACGGGGACGTAGCCGGGGAAGACCGTCTCGCCCGTATCCGGATCGATATCCACCCACACGTTGCCGCCGCCGGCCGTCGAGTTGTACGGATCGGCGCAGCCGAAGCACAGGCCGTCGAGGTAGACGGTCTCGGCGCTGTTGTTGTGCAGGATGACGTACTGATCGTAGTTGAAGGTCCCCTGCTCGGGCGCCCGCGAACAGCCGCCGCAGTAGATCTCCTTGATGACCAGCGCGCTCGTGCGCGAATAGGTCAGCGGCAACGTGAGCTGCCGGTCGGCGTCGATCACCTGCACGCGTTCGGCCGACCCGTTGAAGACGGCCGTAGGCAGCGGCCGGTCGGAGACCGCGACGCGGTAGATGCCGTTGGCCAGCCGGAACTCGGCGACGCCGCGCTCGTCGGTGGTCGACGTGTAGCCGATGCCCGCACTCACTTCGCTCACGCGCACCTCCACGCCGGCGCGCAGGTGCGTCTCCCACCCGGCGGGATAGGCCGCCTGCACGACGAGCCGGTGCACGTCGCCCTCGTAGGCATCGTCGCCGAACGAGGTGCATGCCGCGAAGAGCAGGCTCAGCAATAAGATCGGTATCGTTCGTTTCATCGCATCAGAATTTCAGGCGCACCGTCAGACCGTAGAAGAAGCGGGGCGTCAGAATCTGACGGACCCCCGTGGCATAGTACTTCACCGCGGTGCGCGCATTGGTGAAGTTGTTGGCGTAGAACGACACGGAGACATGGTCGCCGATCTCCTTCGTGACGCTCAGATTGGCCGAAAAGTAGGGATCGTAGCCGTCGGCGGCGAACTGGTAGGCGTTGGCCGACTGGAGGATCAGCGGGGCGAAGTCGGGGTTGTCGGCCTCGGCCTGCGTGAAGGGGCGGCGCCGGCCGTCGAGATCGACGTAGGCGATCGGCCGCATCGCCGTGTAGCTTCCGCCGTCGTAGATATTGCCGCCCGTGGGGGTCTTCGTGCCGTCGTCCGTCACCGTGTAGGCCCAGGTCTTGCCGTCGTAGAGCGAGAGGTTCTGCGAACGGTAGAGCAGCGACGCCTCCAGGCGCAGCGTGACGACCATGCGGATCGACGGAATGCGGGTGATGGCGGTCAGATTGGCATCGAGCCGGTGGGTTTCGCGGCCGTTGTAGGTGACCGTCGCCGAGCCGCCGTTGTCGGGATAGACGCCCACGTAGGGATAGGGCTCGCCGCGCAGCGTCACCGAGGGGTAGTACCACGCCTCGCCCTCCTCGACGTAGCGCGTATAGCCGTAGGTCCCGTCGAGCCGCAGCTGGGTGCGCACGGGTCTGATTTCGGGGAAGTCCACGACGAACTCCAGTCCCATGCGGTCGACGGGCGAGCTGTTCGCCTGGAAGGTGTTCCGCACGAAGGTCCGGCGCTCGACGGAGTTCATCGCCACCCAGCCCCGGTCGGGCGCATCGGCGTCGCGCACGAAGATCTCGCCCGTCTGTCGGTCGAGCTTGAACCGCGGATTGGACGGAAACGCATAGGGCGTGCCGTCGGGCAGCGTCGCGGGGACCGACCCCATGCGGTAAGTGAACGGATCGTACTCCGACTCGAGCGTGAACGGATAGCTCGTCCGGTTGAAATAGCCCACCAGCGAGACCCGCATCCCGGCCGCTTCGAACTCCGCGCCCACCTCGGCGTTGCGGTTGCGCTGCCAGCGCAGATCGGGGTTATAGAGCGTGGTGTAGGGCTGCGTATGGTAGACGTAGAGGTTCTGCGAGCCGTACGACGCGCTGAAGATGCGCGTATCCCTGTATTGCGGGGGGGGGTAAAGGATATTGAACGAAGGCAGCTTCTCGGTGATGCCCCAGCCGGCACGCAGCGACAGACGGTCCGACAGGTGCAGCTTCAGATTCAGACGCGGCGAGAGGTTGGCCGTCCGGTCGTACATCGAGCCGGCGATATAGGTCTTCTCGGCCCGCAGGCCGGCCATCAGCTGCAGCGACGCCTTGCCCAGCGGCAGGGTCAGCGTCTCCTCGACGTATCCGGCCAGGTTGTGCATATAGGGTATGTCGGTATAGGGGCGCGGGCGGTAGCCGTCCTTGGCCAGCGCGGGGTCGGCATAGTACTCGCCCGCACCCACGTTGCCGTTGGCCGTCCAGGCGACGCCCGCCTTGGCGCTGCTGCGGACGCCGCCCCAGCTGCGCACCCACGTGGCCTTGAGGTTGGCGGCGTAGTCCAGCTCTTTCGAATCGACCAGCTGCTTGGAGAAATAGGTCGTGGGCAGCATCTGCGCCACGAAATATCCCTCCTCGGTGCTGTGCACGGCCGGCGCCGGCGAAGTGGCCGAGTTGTATTTGCGCACCTCCGACAGGTCGTCCTCGTAGTTGAGCGAGGCCGAGAAGTCGATGTTCGTGATCCAGCGTTTGTCGAGCAGCCACTTGAGCGACACGTTCGAGCGCAGGGCGTTGTCGCGCCGCTTCTCGTAGTCGCCCACGAAGGCGTCGGGATCGTCCTCGCTGTTCATGCCGCCGAGGTTGCCCGTCACGCCGAAGTTGAAGCGCAGCACCTTGCGGAACGTACGCTGGTAGTTGAGCGACAGGCTCCGGCGCGTATAGGAGGTATAGGGCGAGACCGGGTTCTTCGTGGCGCGCGTATACTCCAGGTTGGCGTTCAGCACGCCGCGCTCGCGCCCCAGGTCGAAGCCCTTCGACACGGAGATCTGCTTGGTATTGGGATTGGTCGCCATCACGATCGTATAGGGCGTGCGGCCCTTGCGGGTCGAGATGCGGACGATGCCCGACGAGATGTCGCCGTACTCGGCCGAGGGCACGCCCGTGATCACCTCCACCTCCTCGATGTTCGACGAGGCGATGTTGCGCGTGCTCGCGCCCGACGGATCGCCCATCGAGGCGTTGGTCGACAGCCGCACGCCGTCCACCTCGACGGCCGTGCCGAACTGGGCGTTGCCGGCCGTGGAGCCGCCGCTGCGCAGCGAAAATTTCGCCTCGTTGGCCGACGTCAGATCGGGATTGGCCGTCTTGCCGCCGGGCAGCAGCGAGGAGATGTCCGACGCATCGACGACCTGCAGGTGATCGAGCGCGTTCGAACCGATGGTCCGCGACGTGGACATGGCGTTGGGCGCCTCCTTGGCCGTCACCACCACGCTCTCCAGCGTGAGGTTGTCCTCCGGAGCATAGAGCCGCAGCGAATCGGTGCGGCCGGTCACCTCCACCTCGCAGACCGTGGTGACATAGCCCAGACACGACACCACGAACTCGTTCTTTCCGCGCGGCACGCCGTGCACGGTGAAACGGCCGTCGTTGTCGGCCACCGCCCACAGCCCGTCGTGTGGCAGTTCGACCACCGCCTGCCCGATCGGTTTCGCGGTACCCTTGACCAGGACCGTTCCCGATACGTCGTATCGCTGCGCATGCAACGCCAGCGGCACGACCGCACTCAACAACAGCAGTAAAAGTCTTTTCATAGGATTGTCATGGCTCCGAAATATAGTAAAAAATATCGGATAAATCGTACATTCCGCCGACATTTTTCATTTTCGGAATCTATCCGGGTGCAAAAATACCGCGCGCCGCACCGCCGCACAATCCCCATTTCGGGGTATTTTCGCGCCGCCGCACCGCAACGAATGACCATGGACCGCCGGAAAATACCTTCCAAATATATTGCGGGAAAAGAATATTTTATCGAAAAACGATAAAATTTATTTGTTTTGCAAAAATATTCCGTTACCTTTGCAATATTATTGACGCATTTCGCGTTGGACCTCACGACAAGCGTCTCTCAAACAACCCCATACCGCCTCATGATCAAGCTCGAAGCGATCCACAAAACCTACAACAACGGCTCGCCGCTCCACGTACTCAAAGGCATCGACCTCGAAATCGCCCGCGGAGAACTCCTCTCCATCATGGGCGCCTCCGGCTCGGGCAAATCCACCCTGCTGAACATCCTCGGCATCCTCGACGACTACGACAGCGGCGAATACCGGCTCGCCGGCCGCCTGATCAAGAACCTCACGGAGACCCAGGCCGCCGCCGCGCGCAACCGCATGATCGGCTACATCTTCCAGTCGTTCAACCTCATCAGCTACAAGAACGCGGTCGAGAACGTCGCCCTGCCGCTCTACTACCAGGGCGTCGGCCGCCGCAAGCGCAACGCCCTGGCGCTCGAATACCTCGACATGCTCGGGCTGAAGGAGTGGGCCGGCCACATGCCCAACGAGATGTCGGGCGGCCAGAAGCAGCGCGTGGCGATCGCCCGGGCGCTCATCAACCGGCCCCAGATCATCCTGGCCGACGAACCTACGGGCGCGCTGGACAGCGCCACCTCGCAGGAGGTGATGAACCTGCTGCGCCGCGTCAACGTCGAAATGGGCATGACCATCATCTGCGTCACCCACGAACAGGCGATCGCCGACCAGACCGACCGGATCGTCCGGCTGCGCGACGGCGTGATCGCCGACATCACCTCAACCGGACTGGGCCGACGATGAGAGAGCTGCTGCTGGAAATAGGGACCTCGGTCCGGCGCAACAAGCTGCGCACGTTCCTGACGGGATTCTCCGTGGCGTGGGGCATCTTCATGCTGGTGATCCTGCTCGGCTCGGGCAACGGACTGCAGCACGGCGTGATCTCCAACTTCGGCTCCTACGCCGTGAATTCGATCGACCTCTACGGCGGATGGACCTCCAAACCCTGGATGGGCTACAACAAGGGCCGCCGCATCACGCTGCGCAACAGCGACCTGGAGATTCTCGTCCGCGAGTTCCCCGAAGTGCGCGAAATGGCCGCCAACTCGTGGTTCAACGACCGCAACGCCAGCAGCGGCACCCGGTTCATGAAGATCTTCCTGCGCGGCTCGCTGCCCAAGATCCGCCGGATCGAAGGGGTGAACGTCGTGCGCGGCCGCTTCGTCGACGAGTCGGACATCCGCCTCTACCGCAAGGTGGCGGTCATCCCGACTCAGATGGTCCCGGTGCTCTTCCCCGACCGCGACCCGCTGGGCGCCCCGCTCCGCATCGACAACAGCACCTTCACCGTGGTGGGCATCTACGAGGCGGACGCCAACCGCTCGGGCGCCTCCTGCTACATCCCGCTGACCACGGGCCAGCTCCTCTACGCCGCCAACGATCCGGTGGTCAACAACGCCGTCTTCACGATCGAAGGCATCGAGACCGATGCGGCGATGGAGGCGTTCGAGAAACGCGTGGTGCGCCGTCTCTCGGCCGAGCACCACTTCGACCCCACGGACGAAAGCGCCCTGTGGCTCAACAACAACATGGAGCGCTACAAGACCATGTCCACTGTTTTCCGCGGCATCGCGCTCTTCGTGTGGATCATCGGCCTGGGCACGCTGCTGGCCGGCATCGTCGGCGTGAGCAACATCATGCTGGTGACGGTCACCGAGCGCACGGCCGAATTCGGCATCCGCAAGGCGCTCGGCGCCAAACCCGCGTCGATCATCCGGCTGATCCTCACCGAATCGGTGCTGGTGACAGCCTTCTTCGGCTACATCGGCATGGTGCTGGGCGTGGCGGCCATGGAGGCCGTGGACTACGTCATCACCCACCGTCCCGCCGAGACCGACGGCGCAGGCTTCGCCCCCACGATCTTCCTCGATCCCACGCTCGACCTCTCGGTGGCCGTGAGCGCCACGGTCGTGCTGGTCGTCGCGGGGCTGATCGCCGGCTACATCCCCGCCCGCAGGGCCGCCCGGCTCAAAACCATCGATGCGCTGCGTCATAACAAATAGAGGCCATGAGATTCTTCGACACCGACCGCTGGAACGAAATCTGGCAAACCATCACCCGCAACCGCCGACGCAGCGTCATGACCGCACTGGGCGTATTCTGGGGCATCTTCATGCTCATCGTGCTGCTGGGCGCGGGGCTGGGGCTGGGGCGGCTCTTCCGCGCGCAGCTGGGCGAAAGCACCACCAATACGGTCCTGATGCAGGCCGTGCAGACCTCGGTGCCCTACCGCGGCATGCCGGTCAACCGCTGGTGGCAGATGGACAACGACGACGTGGAGACGGTCCGCACGCTGGACGAGGTGCGCTACGCCGCCGGAATCTTCTGGGGCGGCGAGGTCCACTGCAGCCACGACAGCCGAAAGGGCGACTACACGCTCATGGGCTACTCGCCCGACTATCAGCGGATCAACCCGCAGAAGATCCTCTACGGCCGGTTCGTCAACGACGTGGACCTCGTCCAGCGTCGCAAGGTGTGCGTCATCGGCACGCAGCTCTGGAAAGACCTCTTTCCGGGCGGCGGCGATCCGACGGGAAAGGTCATCAAGATGAACGACAGCTACTTCACGGTCGTCGGCGTGATGAAGCGCCAGAGTTCGTTCGTCACCTTCAGCGACGTGGAGCGCACGGCCGTGGTGCCGATCTCGCTGGCCCAGCAGATGTACCGCCGGGGCCGCCAGATCCACATGCTCGCCGTCGCGGGCTACGACGACACGCCGAGCGCCGCGGTCGAGAAGGCCTGCAAGGAGAAGCTCTTCGCCCGCCACCTCATCTCGCCCGACGACGAGAAGGCCGTCTGGGTCATGTCCACGGCCGAATTCTTCGCCAAGATCCAGAGCCTCTTCCGCGGCATCTCGCTGCTGACCTGGTTCGTCGGCCTGGGGACGCTGCTGGCGGGCATCGTCGGCATCAGCAACATCATGCTGGTGCTCGTCAAGGAGCGCACGCAGGAGATCGGCATCCGCCGCGCGCTGGGGGCCTCGCCGGCCACGATCCTGTCGCAGATCCTCTCCGAGAGCTTCGTGCTGACGTTCATCGCCGGCGTGCTGGGGCTGACGGCCGCCGTGGGCGTGCTCTCCGCAGCCGACCGCATCTACTACCAGCTGGTGACCGTCGCGCAGGAGGGCACCGACATCTCGTGGCAGATCTCGTTCGGCACGGGGCTGCTCGCACTGGCCATCCTGGTGGCGGGGAGCCTCGTCGCGGGCATCATCCCCGCGACCCGCGCCCTGCACATCAAAGCCGTCGACGCCATCCGCGAGGAGTGACGCCGCCGAAAGCCCCCGAAACCGCATGCAACAATCGGAAAAATCAATACGAACCCCTATGAAAAGAATTCTGAAGATCGCCGCAGCCCTGCTGTTCGCCCTGCTGTTGCTGGGCACGTTCTGGTTCCTGTGGCAAAAGACGCGTCCGGTGAAGATCGTCTACGCCGTGGTGCAGCCCAAGATCGACACCATCCGCCAGTTCGTCGTGGCCACGGGCAAGGTCGAACCGCGCGACGAGGTGCTCATCAAACCCCAGATCTCGGGCATCGTCTCCGAGGTGCGCAAGGAGGCCGGACAGACCGTGCGCAAGGGCGACATCATCGCCCTGGTGAAGGTGATTCCCGAAATGGGCCAGCTCAACAGCGCCGAATCGCGGGTGTCGGTGGCCGCGATCTCGCTCGACCAGACCCGCCGCGAGCACCAGCGCACGGCGGCGCTGCACGAAAAGGGCGTCGTTTCGCAGGAGGAGTTCGAGCAGAGCCTCGCGGCGCTGGCCAAGGCCGAGGAGGAGATGCAAAACGCGCGCGACAACCTCGAGATCGTGCAGAACGGCATCACCAGCCGCTACAAGGAGATGAGCAACACCCAGATCCGTTCGACCATCGACGGCATGATCCTCGACGTGCCGATCAAGGTCGGCAACTCGGTGATCCAGGCCAACACGTTCAACGACGGCACCACCATCGCCACGGTGGCCGACATGGGCGACATGCTCTTCCGGGGCAAGATCGACGAAACGGACGTCGGCAAGCTCCGCGACGGCATGCCCGTGAAGCTGACGATCGGCGCGATGCAGAACGTCGAGCTCGACGCCCGGCTGGAATACGTGTCGCCCAAGGCCTCCGAGGAGAACGGCGTGGTGATGTTCGAGGTGAAGGCGGCCGTAGCGGTGCCCGACTCGATCTTCGTCCGCGCGGGCTACAGCGCAAACGCCAACATCATGATCCAGAGCCGCGAAGGCATCGTCACGCTACCCGAGAGCACCATCGAGTTCGAGGGGAGCGACACCTACGTGCAGGTGCTCGCGGGCCCGGAGGGCGCCGACCCGCAGACCTTCGAACGACGCAAGGTCGGGATCGGCCTGTCGGACGGCATCAACATCGAGATCACCGACGGCGTCACCCCGGACGAACGTGTCCGCGGCGCCCGCATCGACAACCCGAAACAGTGACCCGTACCATGAAAAGAATCCTCTGCATGCTGCTCGCATGCCTGATCGCCGCGCCGCGGCTCGCGGCGCAGACCCGACCCGCCGCACAGGACACGACCGCCCGCACGTGGTCGCTCGACGACTGCATCCGCCATGCGCAGGAGCACAACATCGCCGTGCGGCAGCGCTCGGTCGCCGTGCAGGAGCAGGAGGTGCAGCTCTCGACGGCGCGGTTCAGCCGGCTGCCCGACCTGAACGCTTCGGTCGGCGCCGACGCCTCGTTCGGCCGCGTGCTCTCGAGCGACAACACCTACCAGGACTACAACCAGCAGTCGGGATCGCTCAATATCTCGGCCTCGATGCCGCTGTTCCAGGGATTCCGGATCAACCGCCAGATCGAAGGGGGCCGGCTCGACCTCGCGGCCGCCGTGCAGGACCTCGAGCGCATCCGCGAGGATGTCGCCGTGAACGTCATGTCGCTCTACCTGCAGGTACTCTACACCCGGGAGCTGGAGGGCGTCGCCGAACGCCAGGCCGCCCTGAGCGCCCGCCAGGAGACGCGTTCGCGCGAACTGGTCGCCACGGGCCGCCAGCCCGAATCGGCGCTCTACGAGAGTTCGGCGCTCCGGGCCAAAGACGAACTGACGCTGACCCAGGCCCGCAACGACCTGCAGCTGGCGCTGCTGGCCCTGAGCCAGGCGCTCGACCGCGAAAGCGCCGCGGGATTCGACGTCGAGACGCCGCAGCTCGACAGCCTCGCCGTCGACGCGATGCACCGGCTGGGATCGCCCGACGCCGTCTACGCCCGCGCCGAGCAGGAGCGCCCCCACATCCGGGCCGAACTGCTGCGGGTCGAGAGCCGCGAGAATGCCGTCGACATCGCCCGCTCGGCGCTCTACCCCACGATCTCGCTCTCGGGCGGCTACGGCACGGGGGTCTACAGCGCGGACAAGGAGCATTTCTGGGCGCAGATGCGCAACAACAGCCGCGAATACGTCGGGCTGTCGGTGCAAATCCCCATCTTCAACCGGCGCGCCTCGCGCAACAACATCCGTTCGGCACGCCTCGCACTGCGGAATCAGGAGCTGGCCCTGACCGAAGCCCGGCAGGCGCTGCGCAAGGAGATCGAACAGGCCTACTACAATGCCGAGGCGGCCTTCGCCAAATACCGCTCGGCGGACGAGGCGCTCCGTTCGGCACGGATCGCATTCGCCTACGAGGAGCGCAAGGCGGAGGCCGGGCGTTCGACGATCTTCGACTTCGGCGAGGCCAAGACCCGCATGGAGCGCGCCGAATCGGAACTCGTGCAGGCCAAATACGAGTTCGTGTTCCGGAGCAAGATTCTCGACTACTACCGCGGCGAACCGCTGACGCTGTAGCCCGGAGGACGACGTTCCCCGCGAACAGCCGCAGATCCGGCTTCGGGCGGCAGCCGCCCGTCCGGCGACGGCCTCGGACAGGCGGGGCCGTCTGCGGACCGCAGCCGGATCACCCGGTGCGTCCGGCCTTCCGTGTTCACGTACGGAAGGCTGGACGACGCATCTCCGGTCCGCACGGACGCCTCCTGCCGACGGACCGCATACGCTCTCCCGGCCGACCATTCGGTCCGGAGTCAGTCATTCGGTCCGCAGCCGCAGCCGATCCGACCGATTCCCGGTCCCGCTTCTGCGGCCGGCAATTCTGCAAAACGCCCCGGACATGTCAGCAAACGGCCGGAGCGGCTGCCCGCCGCAGACAGCCGCCGCCCCGGAGCATCCTCTTCGTGCGAAACCGCGCCGGCGGACGCCCCACAACCGCCCGACGCCCCGCCGCACGGCGCGAAAGGCGGGATTTTCCGCCTCCACGGTACGAAAAGCATCCCATCGGGGCGATCATCCGAAAAATTTACCCTACTTTTGCCGACACAATCGCACGCACGATGGAATGGTTTGACACCCTGTTCACGGAACATTCGGCCTTGCAGGCCGTGGTGGTCCTGTCGCTGATCGCGACCCTGGGAATCGGGCTGGGCAAGATACGGCTCGGCGGCGTCTCCCTGGGCGCCTCCTTCATCTTTTTCGTCGGCATCCTGGCGGGCCACTTCGGCCTTTCGATCGATCCGCAGATGCTCGTCTACGCCCAAAGCTTCGGGCTGGTGCTTTTCGTCTACGCACTCGGGCTGCAGGTAGGACCGGGATTCTTCAACTCGCTGCGCAGCGAGGGGACCCGCCTCGTCACGCCGGCCGTCCTGCTGGTGCTGGCCGGGACTCTGCTGGCCGTGGCGCTGAGCCTCGCGCTGAACATCCCGATCTCCGACATGGCCGGCATCCTCTGCGGCGCCACGACCAACACCCCTGCGCTGGGTGCGGCGCAGCAGACCCTCGAACAGCTGGGAATGCCCTCCAACGGCGCCGCGCTCAGCTGCGCGCTGACCTATCCGCTGGGCGTGGTGGGCGTGATTCTGGCGCTGATCGTCGTACGCAAGCTCTTCGTCCGCCCCGCGGACCTTCCCGGGCCCGACGCCGAACACCGCAAGAACGTCTTCATCGCCAGCTACCACCTGACCAACCCGGCCGTATTCGGCAAGAGCGTGCACGAGATCGCCGAACACAGCCACCACCGCTTCGTCATCTCGCGCGTATGGCGCGACGGCCGCGTGTCGATCCCCACGTCGGACAAGATCCTGCAGCGCGACGACATCATCCTGGTGGTCACGACGGCCGCCGACGCCGACGGTCTGCGGCTGATCTTCGGCGAACAGGAGCAGAAGGACTGGAACCGCGACGGCATCGACTGGAACGCCGTGGACAGCCAGCTCATCTCGCAGCGCATCGTGGTGACGCGCCCCGAGATCAACGGCCGCAAGCTCTCGTCGCTGCGCCTGCGCAACAACTACGGCATCAACATCAGCCGCGTCTACCGCTCGGGCGTGCAGTTGCTGGCCACGCCCGACCTGACGCTGCGGATGGGCGACCGGCTGACCGTGGTCGGCGAGGCCGCGGCGATCCAGAACGTCGAGAAGATCCTCGGCAATGCCGTGAAGAACCTCGACGAACCCAATCTGGCGGCCGTATTCATCGGACTGATTCTCGGGCTGACGCTGGGCAGCATCCCCCTCTCGGTACCGGGCGTCTCGATCCCCGTGAAACTGGGGCTGGCGGGCGGACCGATCGTGGTGGGGATCCTGATCGGGACGTTCGGCCCCCGGATCCACATGATCACCTACACCACGCAGAGCGCCAACCTGATGCTGCGCGCCCTGGGGCTCTCGATGTACCTCGCCTGCCTGGGGCTCGACGCCGGCGCCCATTTCTTCGAAACCATCGTCCGGCCGGAAGGGATGCTGTGGCTGGCGGCCGGCTTCGTGCTGACGTTCGTTCCGGTCGTGCTGACGGCGCTCGCATCGCTGCGGATCTCGCGCCTCGACTTCGGATCGACCGCCGGCATGGTCTGCGGCGCCATGGCCAACCCCATGGCGCTCAACTACGCCGACGACACCATCGAGGGCGACAACCCTTCGGTGTCATACGCCACGGTCTATCCCGTCTGCATGTTCCTGCGCGTGGTCGTCATCCAGGTCATGCTCATGTGCCTGCTCTGACACGGGGCCCGGAGCGTGCAGCAGATCGACGTCGTAGCCCGCAGGACGCTGGAACACCCGCAGATCGAACTCGCGGATCACGGCCAGCAGATGATCGAACACATCGGACTGGATGCCTTCGTACTCGATCCAGTCCACCGTGTTCGTAAAGAAGTAGAGCTGGAGCGGCAGCCCCGAATCGGTGGGTTGCAGCTGCCTCACCATCAGTGTCATATGCGGATTCACGGGCACTTCGCGGCGCAGATAGTTCACCACGTAGGCCCGGAAGATCCCCAGGTTGGTCTGGCGCGCGAGATCGGCGTCCGGCACCGTACCGGCATCACGGGTCCGCGCGGCGCGGCGCTCCTCGGCCGCATCGATATGCTCCCTCACCAGTCCGATCCGGCGATAGCGCGCGAGCATCTCGGGCGTGCAGAACCGCACGCTGTTCATGTCGATCGCGATCGAACGCATCACCCGGCGGCCGCCCGACCGCTTCATAGCCTGCCAGTTCTGGAACGAGTCGCTCACCAGCACGTAGGGCGGCAGCGTGACGATCGTATTGTCCCAGTTGCGCACCTTCACCGTCGTGAGCGTCACCTCGATCACCGTGCCGTCGGCTCCGTACTTCGGCATCTGGATCCAGTCGCCCACCTTCAGCATATCGTTGGCCGATAGCTGGATGCCCGACACGAAGCCGAGGATGCTGTCCTTGAAGATGAGCATGACGATGGCCGCCGAGGCTCCCAGCCCGGTGAAGAGGATCGTCGGCGACTTGTCCATGAGGATCGAGACGATCAGGATCACGCAGATGAAGAGCGCGATTCCCTGCGCCGTCTGCCGCAGCCCCTTGATGGGTTTGTTCTGCCAGGCCGGGCGTGCCGAAACGATCCGGAACGCCGCATAGAGCAGCGCGCTCACGAACCGGAAGACCGTGAACACGACATACGACTGCACCAGCCGCACGACGAAGAGATGCAGGCCGGAGCGGCCGTCATCGAACACCACGGGCAGCATGCCCCAAAGCAGCAGGGCACTCAGGATGTGGCAGGCCCGGTCGAGCACGTCGACGCTGAAAAGCTCGTCGTCCCACGTGATCTTCGTCCGCAGCACCACGCGTCGGATGCTGTGCACCGCAATGAAACGGCATACGAAATCGAAAAGCACGACCACCGCCAGCACCAGCGCCACGGCCACCCAACGGTCCCAATCGTCGTGCTGCTGCGTCGTCGCGCCCAGCCAGTCGAGCAGGGCATCGGTCCACTTTTTCAGTACATCCTGCATATCTCGATGAAAGAAATTACCGCCGTCGACGGCCGCCGTGCGCAGCCGGTCCCGGGAGCGCGCCCGCCGGACCGCAAACAGCGCAAACGATGCACGCCGTCCCTCGGAAAACCCGCAATACGCGTGCTGCCGGAGCCGTCCGGCAACCGCGGGAACACCGCCTCCCGGCCCGACCGTCCGCCGTGCGCGATCCGCACCGCGCCTCCGCGCGGCAGCCGGAAACCCGCCCGGTCATCCATCCGCAAAACCCAGACGGATTCGGCCGCAGGCGCGCCGCTCACTCCGTTCCGCAACATTCGCGCCGCGGGAGATGCAGCACCGCCCCGACCTCGCCCTCGAAATTTGGGGTGAAGACGCCGCGGCCCTTCATCCGCACGATCTCCTCGGGCGACCAGAACCGGCCGCCGTCCAGCTCTGCGCTCGGACGCACCTCCCCGCCGTAGACCGTGCGGAACACATGCACCAGCTCGCGTTCGCGCTCCGACCTGAACTCGTAGCGCGTCACGAACTCCGGTTCGAAATCCGTGATGCCCAACTCCTCGCGGACCTCCCGGCGCAGCGCTTCGTCGATCGTCTCGCCGAAATCGACATGCCCGCCGACCGCCGTATCCCACCGCCCGGGCTGGATGTCCTTCCAGGCAGGACGTTTCTGGAGGTAGAGCGCCCCGTTCGGATCGAACAGGTGCAGATGGACCACCGGATGCAGGAGCATGGCTCCGCCGTGGCATTCGCCCCGGGTGGCGCATCCCGTCACCCGCCCCTCGGCATCGACCACCGGGAAAAGTTCTTTGTCGTTATCGCAAGGCATCGCAAAAGGTATTTCGATCGATGAAAAACGCCACGCCCGGGCCGCCGTCATCGGACGACGGCCCGGACGAAGAGGTCCGCGGAGTCGGCGCCTCCGGAACCTGCCTCTGCGGAGCTCCGCAGAGCCGCACAGCCTGCAAGCCGGACCTGCCCGCCGATCGTTTCGCCGGCCGCAACAACCCGCCGGCCGTCTGCGCCGCACGACACGGCAAAATCCGTCGCGCCGATGCGCCCCGGAGCATCAGCATCCGTCAACCGAACACCGGGCCCGGAAGCCCCTTGTTCGGCCCACCTCCGCCCGTCGCGAAGACCGGACCGCCTATTTGCAAAGCCGCACCGCCCGCCGTGCTCCCCGACTACTTGCGGGGCTCGCCCGGGACGAATCCCAACGACCGCATCCACTCGTCGATCTGCGGCGCGAGCACATCGTCGCGGTCCGCCCAGCGGCGCTCCTCGATCAGCCGCCGCTTGTGTTCCTCGATCCGGTGGGCGATCGGGAAATCGGGTTTCGGCAATTCCGAACGCATCCCGCGCTCGGAAGGCCGTATCTCGCGGTCGAACACCTCGGTCTTCGCCGGACGCCGCGCCCCCTCCCAGCGGAATCCCTTCAGTTCGGTCGGCTCGTCGGCCGGCACCTTGTCGATCGGATAGAACTTATAGGCCGGATTCCCGCGGTAGGTGATGCCGGCCACCTGCTTCTCCTCGATATAGAACGTAATGCTGCCGCTCTCGACCACACCCATCATGACGATCTCGGGCGGTTCGCCGTCCTCCATGTAGTAGATCGTCTGGGCATTGCCGTTCACGTCGTTGCGATAGATCTGGTTGTCGCGGAAAAAGGCCGTCATCGCCTTGCCCGTCACCTGGTTGTAGTGCGCCGTATCCAGTTCGCTCGCCATCATGGGCGTACCGATGAAGTCGGCCTTCACCAGCTGCCGGCCGGCCGTGTAGACATCCATCACGTCCGACGTGATCTGGTTGTTCTGGTTCCACAGCACGGGATCGATATAGAGATGGATCGTCGAATCGGTGCTGATAGCGACCAGCGAATCGCAAACCGACTGGAAATCCGAACGGTAGATCTTCACGTTGCGGTAACCCTTCACCAGCCGGTAGACCATTCCCGTATCCGCCGCGGCCGAATCCGCAGCCGACAGCCCGACGGAGTCCGCACCGCCGGCCGGCAGCAGCGCGGCGGAATCGACCGTCGTCGAGTCGCCCAGCACCCGGGCCAGCGAATCCTGTTCGTGCGCATTTCCGGCCATGAGCGAATCGATCCGCTGCAGCGCCGTCGAGTCCGTCTCCACGGACTTGCCGCGCCGTGCGGCCCGCGCCTGACGCGCCCGCAGTTTCGACTCGGCCTTCAGCCGGAGGGCGTTCAGCCGCGCCTCCTCCCGCTCCTTCTCCTTCAGCAGGCGGGCCGTGGTCCGGGCCTGCCGCTCCTCGGCGATCCGTTCGAGCTTCTCCTTGCGCGCCGCCGCCTTCGCCGCACGCGCCTCGGCCTTCGCCCGGGCTTCGGCCTCCTTGCGGAGCGCCTTCGCATCGGCCGCGGGCAGCTGCACCGAGTCGGCCGCATCGCGCGAAAGCGAATCGGCCCCTGCGACGTGTCGCGTCGAATCCGCCGGCGGCACGGCTCCCGGCTCCGGAAGGTGCTCCGCCCCCTCCTCCGCACCGTCGCCCGGTGCCGGTGCATCGGCCTCCGCACCGCCCTGCGACGGGTCTTCGTCCCCGGGCTGCGGCAGACGCGGCGTCTGCGCATCGGGCGCAGCCGCCTCGCGTCCTTCGGCGGCCTCGCGGGCCAGCGCCTCGGCTTCGCGCCTGTCATCCAGCGTATTGCGCGTGAAGAGGAACATCGAATCGGCCCGCATGAAGAGCGAATCGCCCTGTTCGGTGTCGTAGCTTACGACCGACGGGCGGCGCGTCAGAAACGCATTGCCGGGCTCTTTCCAGTAGGCCCCGTAATCGCCGAACGCCAGCACCTTGTGCTCCGTATCGTCGATCTGGATGTCGCGTCTGAGCACGGCGTGCTCCGCCGCGCGGTAATAGTCGATGCTGTCGCTCCACACCTCCTGCCGTTCGGTCAGCAGATAGCCGTTGCGCGTGACCGAATAGAGCGTATCGGCCTTGTCGTAGGCCCCCCGGTCGGCATAGAGGTAATCGCCGTCGCGGTTCCAGATGTTGGTGTGTTCGAAATAGTAGGCGTGGTCGGTGGCCATGTCGTAGACCACCGAGTCGCCCCGGAGTTCGTATTCGTCGTTGCGCATCTCGACCCGCTCGACGCAGACCAGCTCCTTCGTGTCGGCATAGTAGTAGCCGCGCTCGGACTCCAGCAGGTTCTCGCGGTTGACGAGGATGCCCCCGCCGCCGAAGCGGCCGACGTTGTCGAGCGTGTTGAAGGCGAATTCGTAGGTGTAGAGCGTCGCGTCGCCGTCCACGACCTTGATCAGATCGGAGTAGACGCGTGCCTCGTTCAGGTCGCCGTTGTAGTCGGCGCGGTCGCCGTAGATATAAGTGGTGTTCTTGTTGATGAGCACGTTGCCGAAGAACTCGATCCGCCGGTCGGAATAGCGCACGGCGCTGTCGCACGTGATGACGGCGCCGTTGTGCTGCGCGGCGAAGTTCCCCACCAGGAAGATCACCGAATCGCCCGGAGCGATCGGCCCCGTGAGGTCGGCCCGCAGGTCGATGAGCTTCTTCTCAGTCTGCCCGTCCGGCGCAGGGCCACCGCCTTGGGCGAAGATCAGACCGCCCGCCGCGAGCACCGCGGCCGCTATGACGCATCTTCGGAACACGGCGCGCCTACTTTACCCAGAGCTTGTTCTCGAACGCCCCGTCGCGGTATTCGGGCGCGATGTAGACGTACATCGCGTCGATCCGCTTCGACAGCCAGTCGCGGAACACCCGCTCCTGCTTGGCGTTGAGCGCCATCTCCTCCAGACTGAGATAATCCTCGTTGAGCGAGGCCTTGTGCGTGGGGATCACCTCGACCAGCTTGACGATCTTGGCCAGCTGGTTGCCGAGCATGTCCTCCGTCAGATAGGCGTCGGAGACCCCGCCCACCTCGAGACGGCTGATGGCGTTGTAGTCGTCGATGCTCTTGTAGCCCATCTTGCCGAAGTCCTCCTTGAGGAACTTGGTCTGCGTGAGGCGCGCGTCGTAGGCGTTGTAGCGCTCCAGAATGTCGTGGTTCGAGACGATGCCGCCGTTCATCTTCGACGACGCGTCGTCCGAATGCCGCAGCGCGGCCTTCTCGAAGGTGATCGAGTCCGAGCGGATCGCCGCGGCCAGGCTGTCGAGCGTCTGCAGCGAGGCGCCCAGCTCGTCCGACGTATAGACCGGGCGCAGCAGGATGTGGCGCGCGCGGTAGAGGTTGCCGCGCTTCTCGATCATCTGGATGATGTGGAACCCGAACTGCGATTCGACGACTTCCGAGATCTGCCCGGGCTTCAGCTCGCCCAGCGCATCGCCGAAGGCCTTGTCGAAACCGGCCAGCGGCGTGGGATCCAGCTCGCCGCCGCGCATGGCCGAACCGTCGACCGAGTACATGCGCGCCAGGTTCTCGAACCGCGCCTGCCCCGTGATGATACGCTCGCGCATGTCGAGCAGCCGTTCGCGCGTGCGCTGCTTGGCCTCGACCATCGACTTGGGGTATTTGGTGATCTGCGCATAGACGTACTGTTCGGCGATCATCGGCAGGCTGTCCTTGTCGATCGTCTTGTAGAAGCGCTCGACCTCGCCCGGGATCACCTTCACCTTGTTCACCACCTCGCCCTGCATGGCGTTGGCGTAGGCCTGCTCCTCGGCGTTCTGCCGCAGGATCTCGCGGATGTTGAAGATCGCCATGTGGTGCTGCGTCTCCAGTTCGCGGATCGAGCCGGCCATGTCGATCATCTGCTGCACCTGCTCCTCCACGCGCGAGACGATCTCGCCCGTGTTGACATCGACCGAGTCGATCTGCGCCTGGTTGTAGAGCAGCTTGCGGGTCATCAGCCCCTCGAGCGCCTCGTTGAACGGATCGCGGTCGGAGGTGTACCCCTGGGCACGGCGCTGCGCGACCATCTCGCGCGCGGCCTCCTCGACCTGCGAATGGAGGATCGCCGAGCCGCCCACCACGGCGACCACCTTGTCGAGCATCACCTCCCGCTTTTGGGCCGCGGCGCCCAGAACCGCCGACACGGAAACCGCCAGCAGGACCATTTTTCGGAACATAGTACGTACGTGTTTATTCATTGGTATCGCAATCGTAAATTTTCACCTCCTTCTCCTCCACGCCGCGCGCATAGACCTCCTCCTCGTAACGGCGGATCACCTCGTTCTGGCGCTGGTTGAAAAGGATGCGCCGGATCGTGGGGCGCAGCCGTTCGAGCGGAATGGGCTCGCCGGCGCGCCGCACGCCCGTGATCTGGAAATAGTAGTGCGAATGGCTGTCGCGCATCTGCTGCACGGCGGCCGACGCGAGCACTGGATCGTAGCTTTGCGACCGCAGCGTGGGCAGGTAGCTCAGGAACTCCTGGAAATCGACCCACGAGCCGGTGAAGTCGGTCATCGTGAAGTCGTTTTTCTCGCACAGGTCGCGCAGCTCCTTCTGCCGCGACTCCTGCGGCAAGGCCATCAGCTCCAGCAGCTTCTTCGACTGGCGGTAGCCCTCGGCGAAACGCAGGATGCGCCCCTTGACCAGCGTGCCGTCGAGCCGGAAATCCTCCTTGTGCGCATCGTAATAGGCGGCGATGTCCTTCTCGGTGAAGACCGTATCGACCTCGCGGTCCACGCAGTAGCGCTCCAGCTTGCGGATCAGCAGCGCCTGGCGATAGGCCTCGACCTGCTGCTCGATGTCGGCGGCGGCGTCCGAGAAGAGCTCCTCGGCCTCGCGCAGCTTCAGCCGGCGGCGCACCCACCGGTCGACGTAGAGCTTCACGAACGCCGCGCTGTCCTCGCCCGTCACGCCTTCGGGCGCGACCGAGGCCACCTCGCTGAGCTGCAGCTCAGCACGGCCGACGCGCGCGAGCGTCCGGTCGCCCACGAAATAGTCCGGCAGCTCGCGGCAGCCCGCGACCGCCAGCGACAATGCGGCAACCGCTATTTTCACGCGCATTCTCATCGTTCGGTCGGCAAAGATAGGTTTTTTACTCGTAACTAACGCATCGGCGCGCGGTTTATTACGCGGCGCCGGCACTTTTCTCCTCCGCCTCCATGCGCCGGAGGGTCCGGTAAACCATATAGCCCGACGCCGCGAAAGCCGCCAGCGCCACGCAGTAGACGGCGATGTAGAGCGAGCGGTTGCCGATCAGGCGGATCAGCATCACGTCCTGCCAGCCGGCCACCAGCATCAGATAGGCCAGCGCATTGTTGACCGCATGCAGAATGACCGTCGACCAGAGCGAGTCGGTGCGGATGTAGATGTAGCCCAGCACCAGGCCGAGAACGAACGCGTTGACGACCAGCGCCGGATGCAAGTGCGCCAGGCCGAACACCAGCGACGAGATCGCCCAGGCCGCGAGCGTCCCGTAGCGCGCCCGCGCCGATTCGAGAATCACCCCGCGGAAAAGCGTCTCCTCGAACAGCGGCGCCATCACCACCAGCGTCACCAGGGCCCACACGCCGCGGCCGTAGACGTTCGGAACGGCGGGCAGCAGATCGAGCACCGGCTCCGTCACGATCGTGGCGGAGACCATCAGCGCCAGCCCCCACAGGAGCAGCAGCGGGTTGAATCCGCGCTTCGAGAGATGCGCGATCGTGCGCGTTCCGCCCCGCCGTTTGCGGTAGAGCAGCACGCCGCCCAGCGTCAGGGCCATGGACACGAAGAACGACAGGGCGTTGAAGTGCGCCATGACCGTCTGCTGCGCCTCGACCGCAGCCGGATCGATCGCCGCCGCAGCCGTCTCGACGAACGTCACGCCGCCGACCGAATCGGCCGCCATGAGCGTGTCGGCCGCCACGGCCGCAGGCTCGCGCATCGCCTCGGAAGCCCGCAGCAGAAGGCCCATGTCGGGCCATCCGGCCACCGACCACGCAACCAGGGCGCCGATGCCCTGCGCCACGAAATAGATGCCCACGATCACCAGGAAATCCAGCAGATCGGGGAAGGCCGACCGCCGCACGGCGGGAGCGGCGGCACGCTCGCCCGCAGGCGTTGCGGCGGGTGCCGAAGGCTCGATCTCCGGAGCCGGCACGGACTTTTTTTCTTCCATAGAATCCCCTCTTATTTTCAGTATATTCCGACTTCAAAGATAAGCATTTTTCGCATACGATTGCGGATTTCCGCATAATTTCACTAAATTTGCCTGCTTATAAATCCGAATCGAAAATGGCAAAGGTCATCGCACTGGCGAATCAGAAGGGAGGGGTCGGAAAGACCACCACGGCCATCAATCTGGCGGCATCGCTGGCGCTGCTGGGCAAAAAGGTGCTGCTGCTCGACGCCGACCCGCAGGCCAACGCCACCTCCGGACTGGGCTTCGACATCAACCTCGAAGGCATCTACGAGTGCATCAGCGGTTCGCGCAAGGCGTCGGAGACGATGCTGCAGAGCCCCGACATCAAACGGCTCTGGGTGCTGCCCTCGTCGATCGACCTGGTGGCCGCCGACACCGAGCTGCCCGCGATGGAGGATGCCCACCACGTCATGAAGCGCATCGTCGACGAGGTCCGCGACCGCTTCGACTACATCTTCATCGACTGCTCGCCCTCGCTGGGCTACACGACGGTCAACATCCTCACGGCCGCCGACGCGGTGCTGATCCCCGTGCAGTGCGAGTACCTGGCGCTCGAGGGGCTGTCGAAACTGCTCAACACCATCCGCAAGGTCAAGAGCGCCCTGAACCCGTCGCTCGAGATCGAGGGCTTCCTGCTCACGATGTACATGCGCAACCGGCTGAACAACCAGGTGGTCAACGAGGTGCGCGAACATTTCGGGCCGCTGGCCTACGACACAATAATTCAGCGCAACATCCGTTTGGGTGAAGCCCCCTCGCACGGAAAACCCGTCATGCTCTACGACGCGGGCGCCGTGGGATCGGAGAACTACCTCAATCTCGCCAAAGAGTTCCTCAAGCGGGAGCGCAAACGCAACAAAACGACCGATAACCGATGAAACAGAAGGGATTAGGACGCGGGCTGGACGCCATATTCGGCAACGACCTGCCGGACGCCAAGCTCAAACCGATGAGCGAAATGGCGGAGATCGACATCGACATGATCGTCCCCAACCCCACGCAGCCGCGCACGCAGTTCGACGAGGAGGCGCTCGACGAACTGGCCGATTCGATCCGCCAGTGGGGCGTCATCCAGCCCGTCACCGTCAAGAAGGGCGCCGACGGGAAATACGTCATCATCAGCGGCGAACGGCGCTGGCGGGCCGCACAGCGCGCCGACCTGAAGAGGCTGCCGGTCTACATCCGCGACGTGGACGACGAGAACCTGCACGCCATGGCGCTGGTCGAGAACATCCAGCGCCAGGATCTGAACGCCATCGAGATCGCCCTGGGCATGCAGCGCCTGATCGACGAATGCCACCTCACGCAGGACGCCCTGTCGGAGAAGGTGGGCAAGAAACGCTCGTCGGTCTCGAACTACCTGCGGCTGCTCAAGCTGCCCGACGAGGTCCAGCTGGCGCTCAAGGAGGGGCTCATCTCGATGGGTCACGCCAAAGCCATCGCCGGCGCGCCGGCCGCGCACCAGCTGCGGCTGCTCAAGCGCTGCATCAAACGCGGCCTGTCGGTGCGGCAGGTCGAGGAGCTGGCCCGGATGCTGGCCGAACGCCCGGCGCAGGCCGCACAGCCGGCCGAGGACGAGGAGTATCCCGAATCCTACTCGCGGCTGGTCGAGCAGCTCGAAAAGTTCTTCACGCAGGAGATCTCGATCAAACGTTCGAAGAACGGCGGCGGCCGGATCGTCATCGAATTCACCGACGACCGCGATATCGAAACATTCGTCGAACGCATCGGCAAAAGATCGTGACCGCAGCATGAAGCGTTGGCTCCGCACAGCGACGATCGCCCTGCTCGCGACCCTGGGCTGCGCCCTCCTCCCGGAGACGGAGGCGCGGGCGCAGGCACCCGCGGCTCAACCCGCCGTGGAGGTGCACCGCTACCGCAGCACCAAGAGTCTCGTGCGCGGAGGGCTCATGCAGCGCCGCGACTCGCTGCGCACGAGGACCGACTCGCTGGCCAAGGTGCAGATGCTCACCGACCTCGATTCGATGTTCGTCGCCGACTTCGCGGCCGACTCCGCGGCGCTCGCCGCACTGCGCACCGACATCGACTCGCTGGGGCGCCCGCTCCCGGGCGCGGCCAAAGGGCTCCGCAGGCGGGGCGGCTTCATGAGCGACTCGATGTCGCTCTCGAAGGTGTGCTGGATCTCGGCCGCGCTGCCCGGCTACGGCCAGGTCTATAACAAACAGTACTGGAAGCTGCCCGTGCTCTACGGCACGCTCGGCACCGGACTGGCCCTCTTCATCCACGAGAACAACCGCTACCGCCCGCTCAAGCGCGAATACGAGGCGCTCACGGACATCAGCAACGTCCGGTCGCCCAAGCTGGACGCACTGCAGACCGAGATGATCCGCAGCAACACGCGGCGTCAGGTCTATCTGGGCGTGACGATCGCCTCGTACATCTATTTCCTGGGCGACGCCGCGGTGAACTACTCCACCAACGACGTGTCGAACGTCAAGAAAGCCACCACGCTGGCCTGCATCTTCCCCGGCGCGGGACAGATCTACAACAAGAGCTACTGGAAGGTTCCGTTCGTGGTCGGCGGCTTCGCCTCGATGATCTACTGCATCGACTGGAACAACCGCGGCTACCAGCGGTTCAAGAAGGCCTACAACCTGCGCGCGTCGTGGGACAAGGCCAACGAAGCCTACCAGAAGGATCCCGAGCACAATCCGCAGCCGCCCGCCCATTCGACCGACGAGTTCGGCGGCCGCTACCAGGCCTCGTTCCTGCGGAACCTGCGCAACAACTACCGCCGCAACCGCGACCTCTGCATCATCATCACGGGCGCCCTCTACGTGCTGCAGATCGTCGACGCGCACGTGGACGCCCACCTGAAAGACTACGACATCTCCGACGACCTGTCGATGAACCTCGAACCGATGGTCGACTACGCCTACGTGCCCGCGGCCGGAGGCAACCGGCCGGTCTTCGGATTCAACCTCGGAATCAAATTCTGAACATGAAAACGCTCCTGACCCTCGTCCTGCTGTTCGCCACAACGGCCGCCAACGCATACGATCTCTACCGGCGTCCCCGCAAGAAGCGCGACAAGACCCCGACCGAAACCGTCGCGACGCCCCCGGCACAAGCTCCGCAGCAGCCCGTCGCGTCCGCACAGGAGAACACGAAGCCGGCACGCACCGCCGCGCCGCGCATGGAGCCGGCGCGCGACCTCGATCCGGCGCAGATCGACTCGCTGGTGGCCGTATGGCACGAACGCCAGAAGCAGGACGCCTACACCGAGTTCTTCAAACAGTACATCCTCGCGGACAGCACGGCGAGCGCCGGCTGCCCGGCCGACTCGCTCTACGCCCGGCGGCTCCGCGACCTGGCCTCGCCCATCCAGCTGCCCTACAACAGCATCGTACAGGGCTATATCAACCGCTACACCGACTCCCGATACGGGACGATCAGCCGCATCCTGGGCATGTCCCAGTACTACTTTCCGCTCATCGAGGAGGAGCTGATCCGCGAAGAGCTGCCCGTGGAGCTGCGGGCGCTGCCGATCATCGAATCGGCGCTGTCGCCCGTCGCCGTATCGCCCATGGGCGCGACCGGCCTGTGGCAGTTCATGCCCTCGACGGGCAAGAGCTACGGACTGGAGATCAATTCGTTGGTCGACGAACGGCGCGACCCCGTGCTCTCGACGCGGGCGGCCTGCCGTTTTCTGAAGGACCTCTACGCCATCTACGGCGACTGGTCGCTGGCCATCGCCGCCTACAACTGCGGCCCCGGCAACGTGAACAAGGCGATCGCCCGGGCCGGCGGCAGCGGCCGGACCTTCTGGGACATCTACGACTACCTGCCCCGCGAGACGCGCGGCTACGTCCCGGCCTTCATCGGCGCCTCCTATGCCTATGCCTACCACCGCCAGCACGCCATCGACCCCACGCCGTCGCCCCTGCCGCTGGCGACCGACACGATCCGCGTGGCCCGGCTGCTGCACTTGGGACAGGTCGCCTCGACGATCGACGTCCCCATCGAGACGCTGCGCCAGCTCAATCCGCAGTACAAGCAGGACATCATTCCCGCCACGACCAAACCCTACACGCTGATCCTGCCCCAGCGCAGCGTCTCGGCGTACATCGCCCGCGAAGCCGAGATCCACGCCAAGGACTCGATGTACCTGAAGGAATACCTGAATCCGGCGAACCTCGACAAGAAGCGTCAGGAACGGACCGGAACGGTCTATACGGTGAAGAAAGGCGATACGCTGGGCGGCATCGCCCGCCGCTACCGCGTCACCACGGCCCAGCTGATGCGCTGGAACAAGCTCAAGAGCGCCCACAAGCTCCGCATCGGGCAGAAACTGCGCATCGAAGGGCGGTAAACGGACGACGGGCCGCAGAGCGGGATCGGGCGCGTGCCGCAGCAGCATGCGGAAACGGGTCGATCGGAGTCCGCGCCGCACCCGCTGAACAGCCACACGGAAGCGCGATCGGCTCCGAATCGGGCGGAGCCCGGTCCCCGGCAAGCCGGTTCGCGATCCCGGCCGAACGCGCTGCGGGATCGGGAGGGAGAGAGTCCGACCGCTTCGGTCCCGAACCCGGAAAAATGCGGCCGCGAACGGAAAGTCCCGATCCGCAGGCATCGGGCGAAACCAGCCGGCCCGACAGCTCCCGGTCCGTAGGTGCCGGGCCCGGAACCACCGTCATAAAAATACGCAATGATACACGACCACGACACCATCGTCGCTCCGGCGACCGCCACGGGAGGCGCCATCGCCGTCATCCGGATCAGCGGCGCCGACACCTTCGCCGTCTGCGACCGGATCTTCCGCGGAAAGGCGGCGCTCGCCGAGACAGCGGGCTACACCGTCCGCTACGGACGCATCGTCGACGGCGCGCGCACGATCGACGACGTGCTGGCGACGGTATTCCGCGCGCCGCACTCCTACACCGGCGAGGATGCGGTGGAGATCGCGTGCCACGGCTCGTCGTACATCGTCGGCGAAACGCTGCGGCTGCTGATCGCCGCAGGCGCCCGCATGGCCGATCCGGGCGAGTTCACCGTGCGCGCCTTCCTCGCCGGGAAGATGGACCTGGCGCAGGCCGAGGCGGTCGCCGATCTGATCGCATCGTCGACGGAGGCGTCGCATGCGCTGGCCTCGAACCAGATGCGGGGCGGCTACTCGTCGGCCCTCGGCGAACTGCGCGGCGAACTGCTGCACCTGGCCTCGCTGCTGGAGCTGGAGCTGGACTTCTCGGAGGAGGAGGTGGAGTTCGCCGACCGCGACCGCCTGCGCGAAACAATGCGCCGGATCGCCGGGCGCATCGACCGCCTGCGCGAATCGTTCCGGCTGGGCAATGCGCTCAAGGAGGGGGTCGCCGTAGCCATCGCCGGCGCCCCCAACGTCGGGAAATCGACACTGCTCAACCGCCTGCTGAACGACGACCGCGCCCTGGTTTCCGACATCGCCGGCACGACGCGCGACGTGATCGAGGAGAGCTGCGTCATCGAGGGCGTCCGCTTCCGGTTCCTCGACACGGCAGGCATCCGCGCGACGGATGACCGGCTCGAGCGCATGGGGATCGAACGCACCCTGACGAGCATCGCACGCGCACGGATCGTCATCCGCATGGTCGACGCGGCGTCGCTCGACGGGTCGCCGCTCGCAGCCCCCGATTTCGAAATCCGCGGAGACCAGACGCTCCTGACCGTCGTCAACAAGCTGGACGCCGCACCGACGGCGCCGCTGCCTCCGGACACGATCGGCATCTCCGCCAAGCTGGGCGAGGGCATCTCCGCGCTGCGCGAGGCGCTGTGCCGGGCCGTCGACGCCTCGCCGCTCCGCCGGGGCGACACGATCGTCTCGAGCAGCCGCCACTACGAAGCGCTCACGGCCGCGGCCGAGGCGCTCGAAAACGCACTTTACGGGCTGTCGGAGGGACTTCCGACGGATCTGCTGAGCGAAGAGATCCGTCTGGTGACGCACCACCTGGGGACCATCACCGGCCAGATCACGACGGATCAGATACTCGGCAACATCTTCTCGAAGTTCTGCATCGGCAAATAATCTGAAATTATAACCGATCGACAAAAATCGCATTTCACAAAAAAAGCACCCTGCACAGGTGCTTTTTCTTTTTGCCCGTCACTCTCGGCTCCGACCGTTTACACGTGTTATTGCATCGTTTCTCGGAATGTCCCCCGACAGCAGGCCATCATAAATCGGCATATCGGGAATCCGAGCCGATAGACAGATTTTTATCATGGCTGACCGAAATCAACTATCGAAATCGGAACAACGCATACCAATTACTTCTCGCCGTCATAACTTATCTTCGGGTGGCCCGAAAACTCAAGGTTGCAAGAAGTCGAGCAATACAAGAGAGTCGGCGATCGATATCATCTCAATCGCGTTCAACTCTAACCGTACCGGCCCGTATCTGAGACAACAAAAGACAAGAGAGGAGAATCCCCATTGCTTCGGTATGTTCTCATCGTCATTTCTTGTCGACGATCTGATCATCTGTCATCTTCGGAGCTCGAACGCTGTCATCCGGGCGCTGGAAACCGAGCACGATCTGAAAAGTTTTGTAGAACACCAGCCAATCGATCTTAAGCGACCAGTTGCGCACGTAGTACAGGTCGAATTCAGCCATCTGTCTGCGGTTTTCCGACTCACCTTCGTGTACGGCCTCCCACCCCGTAATGCCGGGACGCATAGACTGGCGCTCGGCCTGTTCCTCGTCCGTCATCACCAGCATCTCCTTGGCCAGGATGGGACGCGGCCCGATGAAAGACATCTCCCCTTTCAGGATATTCCAGATCTGGAACAACTCGTCCATATTGGTGGCACGCACAATTCGGCCCCACTTCTTCAGTCGAGCCTCGTCCGGCAGCAATTCACCCTTCTCGTCACGTTCGTTGGTCATGGAGCGAAGCTTGTACAGCGTGAACAGCTTGCGCCTATATCCCACACGCTCCTGCTTAAAGATGGGCGAGGACTCGGGCGAAACCACCTTGACGAAAATGATGCCACAGAGCAGCACCAACGATGCAGGAATGAACAGGAGCAATGCCAGCACCAGATCAAAGAGTCTTTTTATCAACTTTCCCATATCCATCAGATTCTTCTCATCGCACATTCGAAAGCTTCGGCATACATACTGCCCACCTGGCTGCCTCTCCAGGCAGCCAGACCTTCCATCGCCTCGTCACTACGAGGATGCGGATAGGGACGCATCACACCGCGATACATACTCAACGCCTTGATTTTAGCCTCAACACCCTCTTTACCGATCTCCACATAGACATTCGGCCGGAAAGCATTGAATGCGCTGTTCACATTCCAATCGCTCGCCGATCCCACCTCCATATACCAGAATTCGCTCAGAGGCTTCTGCTCGGGACGCCTCTGATACAGACGGAATGCCTCCTGGCAAGCCATCGAAGTCATCAGATGGTCGTTGTTCGTATCCGCAGCATGGTGAGTGATGATTACGTCCGGCTGGCTCTCACGAATAGCCTGCTCGATGAATTGAACCAGCTTGAGGTGCGGAACGGTATTCATTTCAATGTTGGGGAAAGTGGCCTCGAACTTCTTATTCACGCCCAGAAACTTCGTGCTTTCATCCGTATCGGCCTCCAGCTCGTTATCCTCAGGACGGAATGCCCGCGCCTTTGCTTCAGTACACAAGATGGCGATATCCACTTTGTCACCATTCTGCGACCATTTTCTGATGGATGCACCGGCACCCAACACCTCATCGTCCGGATGAGCAACTACAATCAGGTAATTCATAACTGTTTATTTATTGTTTGTTTATACTTATGCGGAATACGACGATCAATAGCCTGCCGATCTATGTCTCAGCGAACATTACCGGTCGCATCGACCCATGAATACAAGGAGCGCGACATTCCGAAGACAGACTATCCATGGGGGCCAACCGCCAAATTCAAGCGCTGAAGACTCTCCGGCACAACGGCAAAATCCGGCAATGGCGGCCACGCACATCGCAAACAATCGATATCCATCGCCTTTTATTCAAATTCGAACACGGCCCTTAAAGCATCATGATCGCTCAACCCATCGGCAGGGATCTTTGAGATATGCCGAAGCTTCGTGCCACCATCATACATCACATGATCTATTCTATAGGGCAGCGGACGATGGATCGTTGCGCCATATCCGCAGCCGCCCTGCCACCAGGCATCTTTCAGCCCGATACCAGCAAAAATCTTCAGTGCCTCGGAACCGCATACGTCATTCATATCGCCCATTACCAAATGCGGGCAAGGTCTGGCAGCAATCGTATCGCATATTCGGCAGGCTTCACGGGCTCTTTGCCGCGAAGCGTAATCGATGCCCTTCATATAGCTCCGAAGCGAACTCCCGCCACCCACGTTCCTCGCATTCGGGTATCCGAGACCGGATGCCTCGCAGTTATTGCTCGTAAGATGGCAGCCGTATATATCCAGCTCACGACCGCCCATCGCAAATCTGCTGCATACAATCACCTCATTGCCGCCCTCTACGGCAATCTGAGCAGAATCGGTTATCGGATATTTGCTATAGAAATAATGGGCGCACCACTGAAAGTTCGTCGTTCGGTAAGGATACCTGTCGGCTAACAACGCATCCATCACGTATGCCGTTTCCGTAAACACTTCCGACAAAAACACCACATCCGCATCGGCCTCAATTATCCTATCGGCGATTGCCTCATATCTGACCGTATCCTTATCCCCGCCGTGTATGTTCCAGGCCAGAACGGAAAAACGGCCTTCACGAGAGTCGGACGCAAAAGATCCCCAATGGACAGGAAAGCGTATAGGGATGATAGATCCATAGTAGTTGAGCGAGATTCCGACCAAAAGCAGGCCAGCGGCAGTTTTCCGCCATCGTTTCAATGCACACCCCGCTATCGCCGGCAAAAGCAGGAGCAGAAGCCATGGAAGAAAAAGGATCGGCATAGGTCAATCCAAATTCATATTTCGATCAAAATTCTGGCGATACCTGACCGTCGTCCAAAGTGCCGTGCAGATCCGTTCAGTGGCAATTCCTTGGTACTTCACCATACGTCTCACCCTGTCCAGCAGCCGTTTCGCTTTCACGCATACCGTCTTTTTTTCGGACGCAACGGCTATGTCCAGCACATCAGCCATCAGCCAATCCACCATCCGTCCATGCGAAGTGATGTTCATCCCTCCGCTATATAACTCCAATCCCAGATACGTCATAGCAACCTCTGTCATCAGTTCGAAGAACGCCATCAGCCGGCACTCCTCCAACAACCGTCCGAGGTGTTTCCAATCAATATTCTTCTGTTCCGCTTTCAGGAACACCGCCCAATCATAGACCGCCTTTATCGTCATGTCATTGGCCAGAAAATCCCCCAGCGAATGCCTCAGCAAGAACAACGCATTGAACTCCGCGTTCGGAATCCAAAGATTGGTCTCCCCGATCTGCCTGTGACCGCCTCCCAAAGCCAGCGAACGCATGATTTTCTCAATTACGACTCCTTGCTTCGTCCCATTGAAGTTCGTCAGATATTCATGGTTTTCTATCAGCAGATTTTTATAATGAATGTGCGTATGCTTGTATCCCGATCGTTCCACCTTTGCACCCAACCGTCTGCCGACGGAATTGCCTTCTTTGAAGGCGAGCTCGCCCTCCTTAACCAGGAAACAATCCAGATCTCCGAATTCTCTCGCTTTCTCAACCGGATAATACGATCCCACGGCCAGCCCCTTCAGCACAAGACACTTTACACCCTCGTTGGCCAAAGCGGCTGCAAATTCACACGACAAATCCAGTTGTTGCCCGTATGTCGTCTCTCTGTACGCGGCCTGTCCCAACCAAAACATCAGCATATCCATGGGAGGACGAGACTCTTTCGGTAATTTCTCCAGCTCTCGCATCAGCACGGATACCATTCCGTGCATTTTCGCCAGACGATATACTTCCGCCCACTCCTTTTTAGACAACGGTTCGAAGGTCCGGTATCCGGTCGTTCCGGTTACCGAACCCTTCAACAGTTGTATGAACACCTCTTCGGACCTCTTTGGTTTCATCCTAAATCATAGAATATATCCTCTTAAGTTCCTCGGTCACGGTCTCCAGACTGAAATCCTCGACTATCTTCCTGTTTTTCGCCCCCATAGTCTTGCGCTTGTCGGCATCATCCATCAACAAACCGATTTTCCGGCTAAGGGCGTCACTATCGGCAGGCGCAAACAGATAACCGTTTTCGCCCTCTTCGACGATATCCACATTACCGCGGATCTGCGAACAGATCACAGGCAATCCACAAGCCATAGCCTCCAGGGCGCTCACTGGCATGCCTTCATGAAACGACGGGAACACGAATATGTCCGCAGCATTCAACACATCGGGGATGTCGCTTCTGTATCCTGCCAATAGCACATTGTCCTTCAGTCCCATACGTTCAGCCTCCCGCATCAGCATATCCCTGTTCGGGCCTACGCCGCATACCACATACTTCAGATCCTTTCTGCCCAACAGCGCCAAAGCCCTGATAACGGTAATGTGGTTCTTATTGTCGTCCAGCTCGCCAATGGAAGCTATGAACTTATCACCGTCCGCCAGACCGAACTCCTCGCGCAAATCTTCACGTTTGCGGATAGGAGATCGCATACGGCTGACATTCAGCCCGATGCCATGTACATACACCCCCGTCTTCTTATTCCAGCGGTGCAGGTTCTCCACCTCTTCCAGGTTCATACCCAGATTCATATCCATGCCCGAGCAGATCCATCTCTCCAGCGGCTTATACACCAGCTGCGACTTCAGGCCGCTTCCCTTCCAGAACGACATGCCATGAGGAGTATAGAAGAACTTCGTCCTCCCCTTTACGCAATGCGCCAGTTTCAGCAACAGGCCGCCCGTTTCGGTATGCGTATGCACCAAATCGTACCGCTCCGTCCTGAGCAGTTCCTTCAGCTGCGGCAAGCATCTCAGACTACCGGTCAGACTGTGGCGAGCGAACGGAATCGAATGGATCTTGATTCCATTCTTTGTGCATTCCTCCGCATACTTTCGGTTATGAATCTCAGGGCCTTCGCCATTCTCGAAGTTCGCGCAAAGCTCCACTTCATATCCCATCGCCTGCAAGGCATCTATGTTAGCCTTATTAAAGCGTCGATGGACCGATCCCATCGGCGCCAACATCAAAGCCCGTTTCATCACTTGAAGCTCTCGAAGTTCTTTATCACCTCGTCCCAGGGGCCCCGATCCTCCTTATCGTAGATATACACGCACTTCGCATCTTTGAAGTCCCGCAGCCACTCGGCCAGCGAGCACATGCCGCCCTCCACACGCTTGGCGTAGTCTATCACCTCACTCATGCTGGTGAAAGGCTCGAATTCCTTGCGGTCGGCAGGATCGATGGCACCGTTCTCCATACCCTTGATCCATAGGTAAGGCAACGGCATCCCCGCAAATTTGCCCGTCGGATTCCAGGCCGAAGCCCGGAAGTTGGTCTCCATGAAGTAGTACGTACCGTCCTTGTCGATCAGGAATTCGACCTCGAACACGCCTTCGAACCCGATCTCCTCGAACATCGCCCGAAGTTTTTTCTCCATCTCCTTGTCCTGGAACATCTTCACGTCGTGATAAGGGCTATAGTATCCTTGGATCAGGTACTTCCACTTCATCTCGGTCACGATCTGCATCTCCTTGCCCTTGTTGATGGTGTAACCTTCCAGAGCCATCTCGTTCTGCTTGTCTACGAAGTGCTGAATCATAATCAGCGGACTCTCGATCTTCCGGACGGCCTCCTTCAGCTCCTGCTCGTTCTGACAGATATACACGTCGAACTTCCACGAGCCGGAGTTAGGCGAGATATCTTTCGTAATGATAGGATACCACAGATTCTCAGGCAGCTCGTCATCCTTGCCGATTACGTACGAATCCAGCACATTGAAGCCATGGCGCTTCGCACATTGCTGAATCTCATACTTGTCCATGAACTCGTTGATGCGACCTGTACGGCCGGCATTATAGGTAATGAACTTGTCCTTCCACTCGTCATAGCGCTCGTCGAAATACCCTACCGACTTGTCGTCCGAGAATACGATATAAGGCTTCTTGCCCGTTTCCGCTGCCAGATGACCGTATTCAGCCATCAGCAGCTTGAAGCCCTCCTCCACCGAATCCACACGATGCAGCGCCGAGATATATTTACTCTTCGTAGCCACCTCATAGCGTCTCTTCACCGAGATATACACCGGATTGATGCCGTTCTCCCCCAAGGCGCGAATCATGTTCAGAGGATTGTAATGCTCCAGCGCAAACACAATGCACAAGTGCCCGTTATACTGATCGTTCATGTTTTTTTATATTGTTTTAGTTTCTATTCGGATTCCGACTCTGTCGGACGATTCCTGATTACGTTCACCAAATAATCGATTTCTTCTTTGCCGTATCGCTGGTCGATGGTGATGGGAATTACATATCGGCTGATCCAGTATTCGAAACTATCCTCCGGCTGCTCCCCGCAGATATAGCTCCACCAATGGCCCTGGAAATGCTTCGCCTCGAACAGACGTCGGATACACGCATCCTCCTCAACCACCAGCGGATAAACCATCGGCACGGTCCCGTCATCCATATACATCGTCGGATCGATCCGGTTGATACTCCCCAACAACTCATGCGCGTATGCAAAATTCTCCTTGCGTTTCTTGATGTTGTAGTCATAATCCTCCGCATCCATCAACACGCGAGTCAGCTTCGACATCTTCATACAGCCCTCATGGTCAATCCGGCTCTCGTTCAGCCCCCGAGCCTCATAGCCCTTCCCCTCGCAACCGTATTCGATGCGTTTCAACAAAAAGGCAGCGGTATCCGAACTATAGCATTGCGGATACTCTTCCACAAACAGGTGCGCATCCTTGCCCACGACGTAAGCGCCATCCGGAGCACCCACGAACTTACGGCAGCTGTACACATTCAATGCGCCTTCCAACGGTTTGCAGAAGAATGCCTGAGCGCAGTCGATGATCGGATGGGCGAAGGTCCGAGCCAAAAACCGCATCCTCTCCGCGGACATTATACCGTAGTAGTTGCACAACAATACCGCATCGTCCTCTTCTGCCGCAATGTCGGTAGGATTGAAGTTACGGTCTTGATGATAAAACTTCATTTCCACACCGTGCTTCTCAAAAGTCTCCCGGATCGAGTCACATTGGTATACGGGTATCCATATCCGCTTGCATCCAGTCACCCTGAACGCATGCCAGATACCCTGGCGGGCCGTATTCAGTCTTGCGATATCCGTTGTCTGATCATACCACTCCGATCCTTTCCTGAGCTGAAGCTCTATAAATGAGCCTATTTCCATTAAGTTTATTAGCTAAAAATTAATCTTATTAACGTATTTTCCTATTGGTTTGTAGAGCATCTCCACAATATGAGAAATTGCTAAACTAACCACCATTAGGCTCACATACATTGCTATGGGATAATGTACTGTATCGTACAAAAAATCATGAAAAAGACGAGTGCTGAACCAAGTATGTATTAACCAAATATTCATTGAATGTTTTCCGAGATACGATAAAACAGCACCTAATACTTTTGGTACCGAAATCATAGAGAAAAGTACAACAAATATGATAGCATAAAACGGATCAACAGAAGCATTTGGAACAAAACAACGGATCGTACATAGAACCAGGAGCATTGTCACTGGTATAAATGGCTTGCTGCATATCCGTTTATTAACAAAAGCATTCGCGCGCTCTATCCATTGATACTTTTTGGCCATATATCCCAGGAGGAACGGGAACAACATATAAAAGGATAGAAAAATATTGTAAAATAACATATTGCCGGCCAGCGTAGCTTCGCCATATCTTTTTAACATATATACACAAAATCCATATACAATCAAGCCTATCAAGAAAGTCGCATACCAGTTTACCTTATCAAATAGTCTGAAAATCCATTTAGAGGATGCCATCAATAAAACATAGGGAAGAAAGAACCATTGCTCGCCAATGTAAGAACATTGCCAACTGGTAGCGTTTTTTACGAAAATAGCAAAATTGCCAGGGTACATGTCAGGTCGCACACAGCAAGCTAAAGGGACGAGCAAAAGATAAATTATCCACAAATGCAAATATAGATAGATTGTTCGTTTACAGGGATTTACCCCCCCCCATTTGCTATATATGGCATACAATCCATAACCACTCAATATAAGAAAGAATGGAACAGGATTACACAACCGTGTTAAATAGTATATTAAAGGTGTGTCGTTAACTGATAACAGAAATCCCAAATTTCCATCCGCCTCCTTATTTGTAAAAAGATGAAGGAAAACCATCAGCAAAATGGCAACACCTTTTAAGTAACCAGTATATTCTTTGCTCATGTCATTTATTTACTACATCTTACAAATGCATCATATAGTTTCTTTTGTACATCTTCAATCCTATGATTCCGCTTCTCGCACTCATAAGCCTTCATGGCATACTCCTTTATCAGCTCCGGATTCTCGACGATGCGGGTCACCGCCGCTTCGATGTCCTTAACGCTCGTCACGCAGATAGCGGCATCCTCGCGCTTCAGACACTTCATGCCGGTGTGCTCTTCCCATGCGATGGCCAGTATGGCGCATCCGCTCTGGAAGCAATCGATGATCTTGGTGGAGAATGAAAGACGCGTCATAAGGCGATATTTCAGGTCGAACGACTCGCAATGAATCGCCACATCGCTTTCCCGATAGATCTTCGACAATTCTTCGGGGCGAATCAGACCGTGGTTGAACACGGATGTACCGTCGTTCAGCGACTTCGCATCCTTATCCTTCAACTGACTGCCGGTATAGATATGGAGTTCCGCCCTGACAGGGCCATCCGCATTGAGTTTTCGCAGTGCATCCGCAATCGCAATCAGACTTTTGTGCCTGTTCAGATATAGACCGCCGGCATAAATGAACCGGATCGGCTTATGCACCTCACGCGGAACAAAGGTCTCCGGCACATCAACCCCTTTTCTCAAAACCCCGATCTTTTTGCCAACCACGGGCTCCAACTCCACGGCCTCTTCCTCGCTGATGCTATAGAATTCGTCATAATAAGGATACGTCTTCCTCAAACAACGGCGGTTCCAGAAACGATTCACCCAGAAGAATGGATCGAGATTAAAATGGCGCAAGGAATAACAATCGTCCGCCGACCAGGTGATAATCTTGCAACCTGTCAGCTCCTTTACGTATCTGGCGAGAGCCAGATGCTGGGGAAACCCATAACAGGGCGCATATACGACATCGGGATCGAAATCGAGAATAAACTGCCTGAGTTCGGGGGTTTTCCAGTTGCAATAACGCCATATGAACATTCTCGCCGTTATCAGCACCTCCGGACGTATGTTCTTGATCCATCTGAATAGTTTGGCCTTCAGCCCGGTCTTATTGTTCACCGCACCGCCGCCGTTCCCGTCGGACATATTCCGTTTGGCGCGCGAAATATCATCCATCGTCAGCACGTGCCCCACCTTCCGGCGGGTAAGGAAATTACGTATGACAGCGCTCTGAGGAATCTGAAAATATCGCGTGCACATATTGTTATCGGGCATGCTATCGCTGCAAAAGACATGTGCGAGTTCGATGTTTTCCATTCCTCCGAGGAAATTGTCCAACGTATTGCCTCCGGAATCGTCCGATCTCCATGGCTCTGCGACCAAAAGCAGAACCTTAATTTTCTTTTCCATTCACCGGTTTCTTTTTATTGACCAAGTTCTTGCGTAATAATTTCAAATACAATCCAAGTATATTTGCGGTGAACCGGAATCCTAAAAGACGATACACCATGCTCACCTTTCTCGACTTCGGGTGCGAATTCAAGTCAAGCGACTTTGCCACCACGCACAGCCTCGTTCGTATTTCCTTCCTGTCGGTGGATGGCATGCCCCGCACCCCCGTCTGCCGAAGGGGGGGGGTAGATGGTATGGTGTTATACAAGCCGACACAGATAGACCACAGATATGCACAATGCGCCAACTCGTATTGTTTGGTTATGCTATCGGAATTCGAGTAGAATGCCAAAGAGCCCTCGATGATCGAAAGCATGTCCCGAATGCTTCTCGTAGATGCCGTATTCGTGATAGAACCTGCGCGGTTCTCCGTGCAGATAAACAACGGAACCGACGATATGGCAACGTTATCAGCAGTCCGAAGTACTCTAAACATCCATTCCGTATCCTCGCAAAGCATTCCGCTTTTGAATTTCAGACCGTTGTCGAGAATAAAATTGCGCTTGACGATCTTCGTACATGCAGACTCATGTAGATTCCCCGAATCAATAAGTTCTTTATATAAATTCACAGAATCGGTCGTTCTAAAAACACCTGTAAAAAAGTTCGACTCTGCTCTTTGATATAGAGCCCCATCCTCATAGATACTGCGGCTCGCATAAAAAACAATATCGGATGAGGACTGTACGACTTCGCTCATCAGCGTCTTCAGTTTGCCCTCGGCCCACTGATCGTCGCTATCCAGAAATGCGAGGTACTCGCCGGTCGCCTTTTCTATGCCGGCGTTGCGGGCTGAAGACAATCCTCCGTTGGGTTTATGGATGACGATGATACGTTCATCCGTTTCAGCCAACTCATCGCAGATCTGCGGACAGCGGTCCGGGCTGCCGTCATCCACAAGAATTACTTCAAGATCGCGATAATCCTGCGTCAACACACTCTTCACGCATCTTTCCAGATAATCCTCAACCTTGAATACCGGTATGATAACACTTAATTGGGGTTTCATATATATTTATGTTATTTTCGTTTCCAACCTATGAATCACAGCAACATAGACGAATCAAATAAGATATGCCAAAGTGCCGAAAAGGAATCATTCCATATAGCAAGTGCCCTATGCGCCCGTGAATAGCAAGCTAAACGTAGAACCCTGCCTTCATGATCCCGTTTTGCAGCAGCCCGTGGTATCGCACCACATCATTCCGTCAAGCCCCAAACAGGCTTGCGGATGACTACTTGCAGAGCTGCCTGACCTTAATTTTAGAGACGTCCGTCAACAATAGCTCGGGGCAGGAGCCCTTTGACATCGTAAATCACACCGCCGTCCCGAACCAGCGAACGCACGTCGAGCTCCAGGAACTGCTTGTGGGCGACACCGAGGATAACGGCATCGAACTTCTCGGCGGGAAGCGTGTTCGTGACATCGATCCCGTACTCGTGCTTAACGACCGCCGAATCAGCCCAAGGATCGTAAACGGAAATGTTGGAGGTATACTCCTCGAGGGTCGTGTAAATGTCCACGATTTTCGAATTGCGCAGATCCGGACAATTCTCTTTGAAGGTGATACCCAGGATAAGGATCTTCGCATCCTTGACCATCACGCCCTTTTTGTTCATGCACTTAATGGTCTGGTTGGCGACATATGCGCCCATGCCGTCATTGAGACGGCGGGCTGACGACATGATGCGGGGAAGCACGCCATAAACCTGAGCCTTCTGAATGAGGTAGTACGGATCGACCGAAATGCAGTGACCGCCTACGAGACCGGGCTTCAGCTTGATGAAGTTCCACTTCGTGGAAGCGGCCTCGATCACGTCGTTGGTATCGATCCCCATCGCATTGAAGATCTTGGCAAGCTCGTTCATGAAGGCGATGTTAACGTCGCGCTGGCTGTTCTCGATGATCTTCGAAGCCTCGGCGACCTTCATCGACGGAGCCTTGTGGGTACCATTTATCAAAACCGAATTATAAACGCCATCCACGATGTCTGCAATCTCCGGCGTAGAACCAGAAGTAACCTTTTTGATCTTCTCTACGGTATGCTCCTTGTCGCCCGGATTGATACGCTCGGGAGAGTAACCAGCAAAGAAGTCCTCATTGAACTTGAGGCCGGACACACGCTCGACTACAGGAAGGCACTCCTCCTCGGTAACACCCGGGTAAACGGTCGACTCGTAAACCACGATATCGCCCTTGCCGATGACCTTGCCGACAGTCTCGGATGCGCCCCAAAGAGGTCTCAGATCCGGACGATTATCCGAATCGACGGGAGTGGGGACAGCGACAACGTAGAAGTTGCAATCCTTTACCTCCTCGAGGTTTGAAGTACATCTGAAGCCATGGTTGTCGATGGCATCCTGCAAGAGTTCGTCAGAGACCTCAAGCGTCGCATCGTGGCCACCCATAAGAGCCTCACAGCGCTTCTGGTTCATGTCGAAGCCGACCGTCTTGTACTTTGTCGAGAAAAGGCGCGCCAAGGGCAAGCCTACGTAACCAAGACCGATTACGCAAATTTTAATTTCTTGCATAACTTAAAACTTTATGTTTTATTCGTTTTAAATATATTACTATCATATTCTGGATGTATGTCACGGACGTAGCAAAAAGCACGATCGAAATCCATTTCATCCACCATGAATCCACAAGCAGTTGCGGGCACATACTCCTGTAATGCGCAATGAAATTTACAGGTATGAGATGCCAGAAATACACCCACATCGAATTTGCAGAGATAAATGTCAAAAATGCGGGCAACTTCCTTATAGGATACAACCTTGTAAGGAGGAATGACGAACTCACTACCAGCAACCCCCATAATACATACTGCAATGCAGGCGGATATTTGAATGTATTGGGGATGAAGCCGCCATCAATACAAACTATTGCAATCAACGCAAAGGCAATGCCTCCAATAACATAGATAAGACTCTTCGTTTTTAGATGATAAAGCAGATAAGCCGCGACCGCAATTAATCCGTAAGACCAAAAATCAAGGAAAGATGCCTCGGAGAGAGTTGCCAAATGCGGGACGCTGCTGTCCATGCAAAAATCCCGAACAACGGAGTACAACGCGTAAAGAATTATCAAACAAGCACCCCCCCTATTAATTTTAGCTATCTTTGGTATAAATGGGTTTATGAATGCGTTATATAAGAATACACGAATTATCCACAGGTACCCGACACTACTGAGCGTGAATATACCTATCACCAGTGTCTTCAAAGGATATGGTGTAGAGGTTCCCGTCATCAATGCTATTACGTAAAATACAACGCCTAACAACAGAATATATTCCCACGCAGGAAGCAGCAGCCTCTTTATGCGTCCTGTCAAATATCGCAAATACGGTTTGGGCTTTGAGTATTCGGTATAGGATACGGTCGATATGCAAACCATCATTACCACATCAAAACACCTAAGCTGCAAGAGCCAATCGGGTGGATTTACATGGGCCAATATAATACACAAAAGACCCACGGCTCTCAACAGGTCAAAGGATAAATTTCTTTGATTCGGTTTCATTTCTTACTTCTCAAATAACGTATCGCACAAGAAAGGAAATAATACATCAATACCATCTTATAGCGGCATGCACTATAGAAGATCTTCCAGTGCAGAGGCATCAAACGTAACTCTATGCCCTTCACGGCCTCGTGATAACGCTTGTCGTAGAGAACGGCCTTAAGCTCTTTGTACTTGCTCCGGAAATTCGTCTTCGCGTGGATTGCATTGAATCCGAGTCCCATTGAACTGACTGCAATACGGTTACGAAGACCTTCCCTGAAATCGTCGCCGAGGTGGTTCTCGTCTATATACTGCTGAATGATGTCGAACTGGTTATTCCAACGCTTCTGGAAATCCTTCTTGTATGCAGTTACGACGGAGTTCTCGTTCGTCTTGCGATAGTGATACAGATGGTCGCCGATAAAGACGGCCTTGTTAACATACTTATAGTAGAACATATTCATCAGGCCGTCGCCGTATGTGCCGATGATCTTGTTGTCGATATAACGAATCTCGCTATGTTCGCGAATGATGTCGCCCTTGAACAGCTTGGTGCAGAGAGAACAGATGGCATCGAAGTTCTCCGGATGACGCAGTTCTTCGCCGATGGCACCCGCATGACGGCGGTGGAGCTGACGACACTCATTCTCATCAAAGATGATGAAATCCTTAGGAAAAATATTGTCCTTAGTCAAAGTTTTGTCGGCATACTCGCGGAAATACGAGAACATAATGACGTCCGGATTATGCTCTTTCATTACCTGCATCAAACGTTCGCAGGCGTTCAACTCGAGCCAGTCATCCCCATCGGCAAACATGAAGTATTCGCCGGTAGCGACTTTCATTGCGTCATTACGGGCGGCTGCAACGCCTTCGTTCTTCTTGTCGAGAATTACGATGCGGTCATCTTTCGCCGCATATTCTTTAAGAATATCCAAACAATGATCGGGACTGCCGTCATTAATGCCGATAATCTCGATATTCCTGTAGGTCTGATTAACCAGACTATCCAGGCTTTCGCGGAGAAATGGTTCCACATTATAAACAGGAACAATGATCGAAATCTTATCTTTTACCATGTTGATAATAGTATATGTTGGAAACTATTTTTTCTTATGTCTCCTTGCGCAACCATGTCGAACTCGAGAGATCGGCCGCTGCAATCGCTGCAACCGGGATCATGACAGCGATATGGGTAGTCCCCGATATCGGATCCTCGATGCCGCCGAGCATAAATTGAATCTTACGATCGACTTATCGACTTGTATAATTCGATATATTTCTTGTAATTGGTATCCTTGTCAAACTCCTTCCTCACCCATTGCCGGCAAGCGTCCGAATATTCGGCTTTTCCCCGCTCCTTAATCTGCGACATAGCATTCCATGCGGCCGCCGGGTTTCCGTTCTCTACCGCAAAGCCGCACTTGCCGTCAACGGTCTCCTTTACGCCGGTATTGGAATAGGTGACGACAGGGGTACCGCAGGCTTGTACCTCGACATTGAGCAGCGAGAGAGACTCCTCGCGTGTGCAGTTGACCATAACATCGACCATATTGTAAATGGCGCGTATCTCCTCGCGGGACGAAACGAACCCGACATCGATCATCTTGTCGGTCAAACGGCTCTTATCAACGCCATTGCCAATGAATATCATACGCATGTCCTCCGTCATGCGGCAGGCAAAGTGTTCGAACGTCTCTCGATTGATATCCAGGAACCATTTGTTGGACGGTGCGAGAATAAGGAATATGCCGGGATTCGTTTCTTTCAATGCCCTTAAACTTCTTAGACGCTCGAACCCCGCGAACTCTTCTTTGCGTACAGGACGGAAAAACTCGGTATCTATCCCGTTATGAATCGCAATGCAATTCGCATTCTTGAAGACCGACTGCCGGGCTTCGTCCGCGATCCACCGGGAAACGCCGACGGCCGTAAGGTTCCTGATACCGCCGAACAGGCGGTACCGGTCTGCGAGCATCCGTTTTGTCCCGTCGAACAGGAGCGCATTGACCGATCTGCGGGCAGGGCAGTCGCCGCACGCTTCCTTCCACTTGAAACAATCGGTGCTGGTGTAGTGGCAACATCCTCCGGTGTAGAGCCAGCAGTCGTGTTGGGTCGCCACTACGGCGATATGCTTTCGAGCTGCATACTTCAGTATCATCGGCAAACTGATGTAGCAACTGTGAAGATTGTGCAGGTGGATAATATCCGGCTTGTAGCTATCGTAATGGCGCAGGAGCAGCCAGGTGGAGATCTTCGAAAAATACCCTTGCTTGCCGCTGATACGGGACAATAACGCATGCAGTTTGTTACTGACAACGTTGCCCATATGGTATGTATCGGAAAGCACATCTTCTCGCGCTTCGGAAAATACGACCTCGCAATCTATCCCCTCGTGTTTGCACAACGTCTGCAGATCCTTGACGATTATACCCGTACTGCCGAAGCCGTAATTTACGTTAATTTGAGAGAGCCGCATATTTACAGATATTGTTGTTCAAGTTGCATCTCCTCCCAGAAGAATGCATAATCATAATTGTGCCGGATCGTAGTCAACAAGAATACGACGATTAGGACAATGTACAACTGCCTTCTCGTTTCCGGATTCGAGCTGATACAATCAATCGACAACGGTATCGCAATTACGGTAAAAATGGAATAATATTGGATTACCCGCATCAATGAGGTATCTACCCACATCATAGGGGTAAAAAATACAGCCAATGCCATTGCGCATGTCAGCAGGTCTGACACCTTGTCCGGATTCTTGTATTTAGCGATAAGGGTCATTACCGCCGCGGCAACCATGAATACCAGAAAGTTCGCGGCGCCACCTGTCTCCATTTCGGATTCCGCATACATTCTGTATGTCTCGGCACCCGAAATATCGACCATAAACGTAGCCAATTGGCGAGCCACTCCAAATACGAACGGAAGCGAACACAATGAACCGAGCAATACGACCCGACTGTTAGCATACTTCAATATGAAATAGAACGGGAGGAACAAGAATACGGATTTATGGATAAAGCCGGCGAGGACCAATACTGCGACGAATTTCCATAGTTTTCTTTCTTCTATGAACTTAACGCAATAAAATGTGGCGATAGTGGCTATTGTCTGTCTTATTCCTGTAATCGAGAAGAAACTGTAGAACATCACCTGGTACACGCAAAAGGACATGTACAATTGTTTCAGCGAGGTGAGTTTTTTCTCCACCAACCTGTAAAATGGGACGAAAAAGCAGATGGCTACACAAAACAGATATATTCTGAAAGAAGGACATACGGTACTGAACGCTTTCATCAACAGCCAATAGCCGGCATCTTTGCCTTCTCCCTGAACATATACGTCATAGAAGTTCTGCCAGATAACGTCCCATGTTCTGAAATCCCGCGTATATTCAAAATCACGGCAGTAACTGGCTGTATCGACACCGACATCGAGATGGCGCAGAGCCGATTGCAGGACGAGAACCCATATTAAGAATGTAACGTATCTATGCCGGCTAACCGAAGTATCGCCCCGCCTCTGGTAAGTTGTCATTACCAAATAAGCCAAGGCCATCAAGAATAATTGCAACCACATCTTCCTACCTTATAAATATTCGTTTTACCGGTGCGGCAAACAACTGTTTTTCATCGGCATTCATCGCTATACACCATACAGAAGCGGCATAGACGAGAACACACGCGATGCTCTTGGCAATAAAGCCGGCCAACCCTTCGTAATGAATGAACATATTTATCAAAAGAGACGCTGCCGTCGCGATAACTAAAGACGGCAGTATGCGCAAGTACGACTCGCGGAAAAACCGATATACATTAATGTGCACCTCACGGTAAAAGATTACGTCCATGAGAATCGTCCTAACCACATAGGCTATCATAATGGAGGTGCACAGCCCCTGCACTCCCCAGAATTTTGTGAGAGGATAGGCGAACGCCAGATTCAGGGCAGCCATGATCATGAATGCGTATGCCTGTAGCTTGACTTTTCCTTCGGCAACGACAGTCGTACTGCCGATCTCCTGCGGGAGCTGCAAGAATGAAGGAAGGATGATGAGCAGTGCACAGGCATACACCTCTTCGTACCCATCGCCCAGCCATATCCGGATAAATTCACGCCCGACGCAAATGAACCCGACGCACATCAGACCAATAATATAAATCTGAATTCGGCCGATGCGGATCATCAGTTTCAGGATTTCATCACGATCATTATTGGCGATCATACGCGATACTCTCGGAAGGAACATTCCGTTGATGGCGCTGGCGAAACTGAATGTGTAACCTTCGAGGCAAATCGCGATACCAAGTATCGTGATAGCGGTGGATGTGGCAAATACGGCAAGAATGGACGGCGCGATATTGAATATGCAACGCTGAGCGAGTTGTATCACCGTCACCCACACAGAGAAACCGAATACGGTGCGAAGCAGTGCTTTATCCCAGTAACGCCACTGGATAGCGGCGATTCGCACCCTGCCCAGCACGCATAATTTCAAAACGATAATAATAATACCCGCAACGGAGTTTACGATAACGAGCGAGAACAGGCCTCCGCCCAAAAGCAAACAGGCGGTCATCAATCCGACTATAATCAGCTTGTGGATCAGATCGCAGGATTTGAGCTGGATGAACTTCTCGTATGAGGTAATGATGCCGTTCAGCGGAATAAAAGGAAAAGAAATGACGGAGAACATGGAGGCGATGATGTACACGATCCTAAAGTTCGCCATCTCTTCCGGAGTCAGACCATGGTAGATCGAAGGCAGAAAGAAATAGATGACGGCAAGACCGAGCAGGATGACCAAATCGACCAGAAGGTATAATTTGAAAACCATGCCTAAAAGACAGTCGACCTTGTCCTGTCTGCCCTCGGCCAGGAACTTGGACACGAAACGAGTGATGGCGCTGCCCAATCCGAAGTCGAAGACGAAAAGCGAAATAACGGACATCGCGAGCGTATAAAGTCCGTAATCCGCTTTGCCTATCGTGTTTATCATCCATGGAATATACAACAATCCTATGACGATGTTGAGGAACAACGCCACATAGGATATTATTGCACCCGTTCTAATCTGATTCATTGCGCTTTAGACTTGCCCAACATCCAAGGCAGATATTTAGGGATAAACCACACGAGGAATGCCAGCGATACGATCATGATCATGATCGCGATTTTCGACGGGACATATCGTTGGGCTATCATACAAATGATTTGATGGAATGCAAGGATGATATAGCTCTGTCTGCCGCACACGGAGAAGAATCTGTGTATTACGGATACCCCCCCCCTCTCGATAAGCAAGGCTATCACGGCCAGGCATGCGATCGATCCCAAAGGCGCCACATAGAAGACCAAAGACGGGATGTCATTGATAAACCACTGGGGTTGCCTATCCGACAACAAGTAGATCAACGATATTGCGAAACCCGACACGAAAATTATAATCGGAATGCCGCCCGTACACTTTTTCGTGAACGACAAATATTTTTTGCAGAGATTACCCATACCGAAAAAGTATGCGCCGCACAGACACAGGCACAGGTTATAGGGTATATAACCGATATACCTGCTCGACAAGAAACTCAGGATACCCAGCGATACGATCGAAATCAGACGGACATACGGAGGCAGCTTACAAACGGCATAGTATATGATTTGCGACCCCAGCAAAACGGGGATAAACCACAAGGCATATCCGCCCCATCCCCAGGTGACCAACTTGAAGATAAAAGCACGGTAATCATCCTCGATAAAAAAATATCCGAGTGCGACTATTATGCTGAAATAGAAAAACGGAATCACCAAACCTTTGTACCGCTTGTACAAAAATTCTTTAAAGTTATTCTGGTATCTCGTATTACTGAACAGAACACCGCTTACAAAAAAGAACAAGGGCATTCTGAAAATACCGGCATATTCGGTGAACAAGGGGATGGATCCGGGGATAATATGCCCATACACTACCAGCAGAATGGAGATGCCTTTAAGTATGTCGATGAATATGTATCTTTCTTTGGGACTGCTCATGTCATTTACCTAACGCCGGGAATATTCTGTATAACAATGCCTCGATTCTGCGTATCTGGAACGTTCTCACGAACCAGTTGCCCCTAAGAAGGGTTTGCGCCTTCTTCCAATAAGCATAATCTGCCTGTATATACTTCGGATGCTTCAACGGCAATTCGCATTCGTAAGTCTTCATATACAATACTCGGCGAATCGCACGCGGAAGTCTGGTGATATCGGCAACGGAATGCGTGGTTTCCGCGTCCACACCGATATTACAGGTCATGTTCCGGGCGGGAATAATATTCAACCCAAAATTGTACTTGGCGAACGATCCCAGAATAGACTCGTAATGTTCGCGGCCGCTGGCCAGGTGCCGTCTGCATGTAGCGAGGAATCCGTCGATATCCCGTGCGCCGAACTCTGCGTACAGGTTACCGACGGCATACTTGTCATTCAGGAATTCATATTGCGAATCCCACTGATCTATCACCCGTTTCCATGTCGCCCATCCCCAGATAGCGCCGCCCGTACGGACAAAGAAGTAGTCGTACGGACAGTCTTCGTACACGCCGAGGTGGTTCATGCCGCAAATCATATTGAAACGCGTATCGTTCTCGTATCTGTCCAGCAGCTCCTTGCAGAAACGGAAGAAAGAAACGGACATCACATCGTCGTCCTCGATGACTATGCCTTTCTCCTCCGTCTCGAACATCCACTTCTGCGAAATATATTCGGACGGATCGCAACCGTAGTTCTTTTCCTGATAGCACTTATGAACCTCGCATTCCCAGTCTATCATGGACTCTATGGCTGCCCGGCACTGTGCGATATTGTCTATGTCATCCTGGCGGCCAGCACGCGCACCGTCCTGATACAGGTAAAGACGCGAAGGACGAGCTTTGCGGATTTGTTCAAATGTACGCTTCGTTATCTCCGTACGTGTAAAGAACAAAAGGAGAACCGCAACATCTACTTCGCTTTTGTGAGTCCCTTTATTACTAACGATCTCGTTCATCTACTCAAAAATCTCCTAAGTTTATTTATCAATGCTTTTTTGTAAAGTCGTAATCTGCCGGCGGGGTGGAAATATCGCTTTTCAAGCAGGTCCCAGGGCAGATCCAGCCGATCAAACACCTTCTGTCTATCGGGATTAAAGGTATTCGCAGCCGTCAAATGCCATGACTTCCCGACTACATCCTCAAGATCCTCCTCTTGCAGTGTAATGTCCCGACACTGATACAATATATCCGATCCTTTCCGGGTATTGGCGAAGATCGTCGATTTGGCATAATCCGTAGGGCCGCTAACGTAATCGCCCAAGGTGATGTCGCCGTACCGCTCCAATTTGCAATAACTGCACGATGTACAATCATCGGCTATGATCAACCCGCTGGCATAGGCAAAAGGATAGGATTCCTTATAGTTGGGTATCATACAACTGCCATCGGTACCCTCATAGTAGAAGAAACTGCCTTCGCCCTTCTCCTTATGCCGGAATTCGATCTTCACCGGACCGCCGTATTTCGATTTCAGATAATCTTTGTATTTTTCGAATACGAGAGGAGATGCTACGCCGTGACAGATGAAATCGCATACGATGATATCGTCGATTTTGTCGCCGAGAAAAGAGCGTAAGGCGGAACACTGACAGGGCGTGCCGACAAAAAGTCCCTTCCGACCGGATGCAACTCGCTGCTTCAGCTCTTGCCATACCGAACTCATGTCGCTCTCCAGATACTTCGATTTCCGCAGTCCGTCGAGCTGCTCTATGGTATCTATGATCCGATGACGCAGTACGAAATCGCCGTCGAACCCCGATGCGCAGACGAATCCGCCGTCCTCTATGACTTTGACGGCAAGGGCCGTAAACATGCCGCCGCTGGATGAAACGGCTCGTATGTCAGGATCGTTCGAGTAGGCGGTAAATGCTTTTTGTACCCTGTAGCCGTCAAAGCGCTTATGTTCGTGACAATGCCTGACACACAGGCCGCAGTCAATGCAATTATCGCCAACCGCTGGTCTGGGGAAGCCTTTCGCATCGACCCGGAGGCTGATTGCTCCTTTGGGACAAACCTGACGGCAAACGCCGCAACCGGAACATCGGGCGTTATCCCTTATACATTTACTCATATGCAAGCGCCTTTTCAAGTCTCGTCATATCACGCTTCATGTACACGGCCAATTTCTCATTAGCCGACCTGAAATCCACATTCTCGTCTACGATCTTCTCGATGTCGGCAACCCTATTCTCGCCTACCATGCGGTCTTCGAGTCCGACCGTCTTGAGCAGCGTATAAAGGCGGGAATTCATATTCTTCTTATCGTTGTCGCTGGTACGCTTCAATGAGACGAACGGAGTGCTCATCTTGATGGAGAACACCGAGGCATGGAATGAATCCGTCACAACGTATCTCGCATTCTCGATCAACCAAACGAACTGATTCGGAGTGATGTCGTAGAGTTTCGAATCATCCGCCTTCAGTTCGCGCAGATTATACGGCAGACACACCACATCCATATCGAAATGTTTCCTGACACGCGCCTTAACCTCTGCGATATAATCATAACTGCCAAAGAGATAACAGAAAATGTAGGGTTTGCGGATATCGACCGGACGTGCGAAATCATGCCACTGTTCCGGAGCAAGAAGGAGTGTGGGGTCGAGAACGACATCGACGCCCGTACCCAGTATCCGGGTCAGACAATCCGCGCCTTCTTGCTCCCGGCAACTGACATAGCTATAGTCTTTCAGATTTTCTCTGAACGCTTCCGCAAATTCATCGGGAATGGATGAGATGCCCAGACTGGGTGCATAAGCTATCTTCTTGGAGCCGGCAGGCGCAAATTTCAATGTCCATACAGGATGCACGCCATACAGATTGGGGTTCCAGATCTGATCGCTCCCGCAAACGAAAGTCGTATATTTTACCGCACCATCCAAAGAATCCTCGCTCAGCGTAAATGTCTTATCGAATACCAGGAATTCATCTCTGTATCTGTCGAACGCCTCGCAGCGAAATACTTCGTTGCGGGAATCCTCCCGGATATATTTGCGGCGTTTGAGGAATGCTATCGGGTGTTTTAGGACTCTCCACAATGCGGTGAGCTTGTTATACCCCCCCCCTTTGAGGGGGATACGTACCTGAATAATACGAGGCGCATATCCGAGATTTCTGACAGTCTGTTGAAGTGCATACGCCTGTAGGCACCCCCCATAGTTGTTACCGTAATAGGTAATCAGTCCGACCTCTTTGCTCATATACTTGTTCTGCTATTGTCGATTCGTTACAAGACCGCGTTTATTTTCGCTCTGAAGTCCCGATCAAGGGCGCTTACCGAAGATCGGTTGTCGCAGAGCTCCGCTTCGGACAGCGCATTGGCGATTTTTCTTCCGTCCGGCTGTTCATAGAAGGAAATCATCCCATCGAGCCCGGACGCTTCCAATACCGGTATTCTTATACTCACCACGGATAAACCATTGGCCATATACGTCAGCACCTTCGAAGGAAACGAGGTGTCGTTGTATGCATCTCCGGGGCTCTGCGTACTAAGACCTATATGGCACCTTTGCAGAAATTCGACGAATTCGCGCCCTTTCTTCATGCCGTCGTAAGTTACTTTAGCTTTAGACGCGGCCGATGCCTCTCTAATCAGGGTCTCGACCATTTTCGTATCCTCCTCCGTACCGAAACCGCATATATGCATGTGGTAGTTAGCCGGGAGGAAAGGCACCGCAGCGATCGCATTCTGCGCCCCCCCTTTGTTATGATCGAAAGTTCCGGCATAGACGACGTGTATCAGACCGTCATCAAACTTGTCGGCAATAACAGGCTCAACCTGATAGGTTCCGTATATTACGACTGCCGGTTTGTTCGAAGGATTGATCCTTTCATTCAGGAGTTCGGTCGACAGGATAAAAGAGTCCGCCGCACCGAACATCCTGAACTCGAGATTGCGCCAATATGGCGACATTTTGGAAACGTCGCTGTAAATCTCTTCTACCTCGAGAATCAGTCTGAATCCCCTGATTTTTCGCGCCCAACGTATTATATCGAAATAGCCGAGAGAGTGGTACACTATAACGGGTTCGCCCTTCGTCGTCCTAAATACGAGATAGAGGAACAGATAAAGCAGATGCCAGAATATCTTCAGCCTACGAAGCACCGAGGAATTGCCGCCCCATGAGAAAGGCAACTTCAAAGCGACTCCCATGGCAATCGGCTTCCTTTCGCCTTTATATAGCGCGAACTTATCCTCGACTACTTCCGACACGGACACGATCTCAACGTCGCGTCCGTTGGAGGCTATCGCCTTGGCTATATATTCCAGTTTGTTAGATGCCGATGCGACGTAATTACGCTTTATCGATGAATCATGGGTGTCAAAATACGCTATGTATTTGATTGGCTTCATCAAGTGTGATTTATACCTGAAGCAGGCGGCAGTATCGAACTGCATACAATAAGTACCACCTGTGCGCCTGCCGAACCTTTCGTTTACTGGACGAAGTTGCCTTCGCCGCTCAGTTCTTTCTGAATATACTCCAGTGCCGCGATCTTGGCCTTGGTCTCTTCGAGACTGAGACGACGCGTGTTATCGGAATTGAACTCGGTAAGGGTGTTGCGTTCTGCCTCGCCTTCCTTGAAATACTTATCGTAATTCAGGCCGCGATTGTCAGCCGGCACGCGATAGAAATCGCCCATGTCTTCCGCCTTGGCGCATTCTTCGTTGGTCAGGAGCGTTTCGTACATCTTCTCGCCATGACGAATGCCGATCACTTTGATGTCTTCCTTCCTGCCGCCGAAAAGCTCGCAGACAGCTTCGGCCTGCGTCTGAATCGTGCATGCGGGCGCCTTCTGTACGAGGATATCGCCATTCTGGCCATGCTCGAAAGCGAACAGCACCAAATCGACAGCCTCTTCGAGGCTCATAATGAAGCGGGTCATCTTCGGCTCGGTGAGGGTGATCGGATTGCCGTTGCGGATTTGATCGATCCAAAGAGGAATAACGGAACCGCGAGAGCACATGACGTTGCCGTAACGGGTGCAGCAGATCTTGGTCTTGCCGGAATAGCGAGACTTGGCAACGGCAATCTTCTCCTCGATGGCCTTGGTGATACCCATGGCGTTGATCGGATAAGCGGCCTTGTCGGTAGACAGGCAGATGACGGCTCCTACGCCGGCTTCGATAGCGGCAGTGAGGACATTATCGGTACCGATAACGTTCGTCTTCACCGCCTCCATGGGGAAGAATTCGCAACTCGGCACCTGCTTCAACGCGGCCGCATGGAAAATGTAATCGACCCCCGGCATCGCGTTCTTACATGACTGGAGGTTGCGGACGTCTCCAATAAAGAACTTGATTTTATGTGCGACATCAGGGTATCTTACCTGATACTCGTGACGCATATCGTCCTGTTTCTTCTCGTCTCGTGAGAAGATGCGTATTTCGGCGATATCGGTGCGGAGGAAACGGTTCAGGACCGCATTTCCGAACGAACCCGTACCACCGGTAATCATAAGGGTTTTACCTGCGAAAATTGACATACTGTTTTCTATTTTTTGATTGTTATACTATCCGATTCACATTCCTTTCCTCCATACCATCTTGTTGACGACGCCCACATAAGACTGGATGATCTTGACCACCTTGTTGCTGACATCATCGGCATAATCAGGCACCGGGATGCCGTAATCGCCGTCGGCCGTCATCTGTACAGCGAGATCCACACTCTGGAGGAGCCCTTCGGTGTCGATGCCGGAAAGGACGAAGCAAGCCTTATCGAGAGCCTCGGGGCGCTCGGTCGAAGTGCGGATGCAGACCGCAGAAATGGGCTTTCCGATGGATGCATAGAAACTGCTCTCCTCCGGGAGGGTGCCGGAGTCGGACACGACGCAGAAAGAATTCATCTGCAGAGAGTTGTAATCATGGAAACCGAGAGGCTGCTGAACCTGCACACGCGGGTCGAGTTCGAAGCCGGAGGCCGCGAGACGGTTGCGGGAACGCGGGTGACAGCTGTAGAGGATCGGCATGTCGTATTTTTTTGCCATCTCGTTGATCGCGGTGAAGAGCGAGAGGAAGTTCCTCTCCGTATCGATGTTCTCCTCACGGTGCGCAGAGAGGAGGATGTATTTACCCTTCTCGAGCCCCAGACGTCGGAGAATGTCTGACGCCTCGATATCCGGCAGGTTTTCATGAAGCACCTCTGCCATGGGCGAACCGGTAACGTACGTACGCTCGCGAGGAAGACCGCATTCAGCCAGATATCGGCGTGCGTGCTCGGAATATGCCATATTCACGTCCGAGATGATATCGACGATACGCCGGTTGGTTTCCTCCGGAAGGCATTCGTCCTTACAGCGGTTGCCGGCCTCCATATGGAAAATGGGAATATGGAGACGTTTGGCCGCGATAGCCGACAGACAGGAGTTCGTATCGCCGAGGATAAGCAATGCATCGGGCTTGATGTCGACCATCAACTTATAGGAACAATTGATGATGTTGCCGATCGTAGCTCCGAGATCATCGCCCACGGCATCCATATACACCTCTGGATCGGCGATTTTAAGATCCTTGAAGAACACACCGTTGAGGTTGTAGTCGTAGTTCTGGCCTGTATGGGCAAGAATTACGTCAAAATATTTGCGGCATTTGTTGATTGTCGCGGCAAGACGGATAATTTCGGGGCGCGTGCCTACGATTATCAGCAGTTTGAGTTTGCCATTCTCTGCAAACGCGATATTTTTATAATCACTTTTCATATCCTGATTTTATTCAACATATTTTTCCGACAAGTTTCATAAAGCGAACGCGAAGCACATGAAAGAACAGCGTCGCTACCAATGTAAAAAATAGAAATTGCAAAACCGAGAAATAAGCCTCCGAACTACGTCCGACCATCAATACCTTATTGTGAATTAAATATATGTCGAACGATAACGCAACCAAAAACGCCGGGCATGCTATCTTCGCAGACCATTTCGTCAACCACACAAGAAGGCAGCTTATGAAAGCTACATTGATCAGCACCACGCAGTCGAGGCGAAGCACGATTGCAAAAAGTCCATATATTGCCAAAGGCAACAATGCCAAGTTGAAGCATTTCCAATTGACTTTCTTAAAACATGAGGCGCACACTCCGACAAAAAAGAAAGGTATACCCAATGACGTAAAATGTCCGAATAGATAGCGGGAAAGAATCTGAATACCCACTATAACGATTATGAAAACTCCCCAAGCGAGCCATTTGTCATAAGTGCGCAGCCATACAAAGATAAAAAATCCGGCATACAGCATGAAAAGCACTTTCACAAACCATATTACACCATCGGAGAACGACACGAATAAATTACTGACAATCAGGAAAATCCCCCCCCCGCATTACAGGATGATCGAGAAACATCGAAAGGCAGTAAGCCGATAATACACAGCCATATGCCGGTAACCAGCACCACCGGAAGATATATTTTCAGAAACCGCCGTTTCATGAACTGTTGAATCGTGAGGTGTTTCGACGATTCGCTTTCCATAAGCCCGAAACCGGACAGGAAGAAGAAAAGCGCAACCCCGCAATAACCGCCTAAATAGCTGAAAATTCGGAACACGAGGTGCGTATCCCCTAATTGGCTCACGGCATATTGGGAATAGTGATGCAGGGCCACCGCTAAAGCAGCTATGACCTTAAGCCATCCGGCAATTCCCTTATCTATACAAAGAACATTGCTTCGTGTCATACCGGGTCGGAATATGTATCGGGCCGGTTGGGATCGAAGATTTCGTTGCAGTACATGACCGTTACGAGATCCTCGGTATCGGAGAGGTTGACGATATTATGGGTATAGCCGGGCAGCATGATGACGCTTTGGATTCTGTCGCCGCTGACCTCGTAACTCAGCACCTCGTCGGTGCCCTCCTTGCGAAGCTGAATCAGGCCATGACCGCTCACTACGATAAATTGCTCCCACTTCGTGTGATGCCAATGCTCGCCCTTGGTGATTCCGGGCTTGCTTATGTTGATGCTTACCTGACCGCAATTCAGGGTATGAACCAGCTCCGTGAACGACCCCCGGGCATCACGATTCATCTTCAGGTCGAAAATGGCTTTCTCCTTGGGCAGATAGCTGAGATAGGTGCTATAGAGACGCTTTGCGAACGAATCTGCGGGAATCTCCGGAATCATGAGGGTCTCAGGCATCTCGGCGAACCGATGGAGCAGGTCGACGATCTCTCCGAGCTTGACATGATGGGTGATGGGCACTGCACAATAGCGGCCGTCGGGTGTAAGGACCGTATTTACGCCATCGAATTCGCAACGGTGCTCCTGTCCCTTGAGTGCGCGGATCATCTCCTCAACGAGGTCGTCGATATAGAGAAGCTCCATTTCCACCGACGGGTCGTTGACGGTAATGGGAAGGTCGTTAGCGATGTTGTTGCAGAACGTCGCTACCGCCGAGTTGTAATTGGGACGGCACCATTTGCCATAGAGGTTGGGGAAACGGTAGACGAGGACCTTGGCACCCGTCTCCTTGCCGTACTCGAACATGAGCTCTTCTCCGGCTTTCTTGCTCTTGCCGTATTCGGAGATGCCGAAACGGCCTGCAAGAGTGGCCTGAATCGAGGAGCTGATCATGACCGGACAGTTGTTCTTATGCCTTTTGAGGGTGTCGAGGAGCGTGGTCGCGAAACCGAAATTACCGTCCATGAATTCCTTAGGGTCCTGCGGACGGTTCACGCCTGCGAGGTTAAAGACAAAGTCGCAATCCTTGCACCACGCATCGAGCTCTTCGGACGTAGAGTCAATATCGTACTCGTAAACGGCATCGACGGCAAGGTCGCCATAGCATCTGGCCTTGCCCTCCTTGATATTGTTGAGTTGTGCGCAAAGGTTTCGACCGACGAAACCTTTAGCTCCGGTAACTAAAATACGCATATGATTGCTATTTATTAGAATTTACGCCAAACCATCTTGTTAATTGCGCCTGTGCGGACTGGGCGATCTCGACGTCCTCGGTCGGAATCGAGTCAATGCGATTGGGGTACTGGAATACCATGATCGCCGTCACGACTATGATCGGCTGCGGACTCGGGCTCCTGGGGATCAATATCGGAGCGGACAAAGCGGCACCGGAATTCATCCGGGAAAGATCGCAAGCGTGAAACCCCGCTGAAAATTAGAATTTTGTCAGGTTTTCATGCGCACCTCTGCCGTTGGAAATCCCGTCGCAGGGGCGAAGCGAACCGCACACTGTCAAATACCCGCGGACACGTTCGAGGCAACTCCATATTTACATCGGAAAGATGTCGACAATGCAACGGCTGGTTTCACTGAAGGAGATCCGTCCCTACGGCAATCGCCCGCTCCCCTGCGGAATATAAATCTGTGCCAGTTCTCCGAACCGCTTATCTATTCGGTCAGGCCATCATTATCGCTGACGGGCTGAAGCAAATCCGGATGGATAAAAGGAAGTATAACCATACATACGCCCTCTATCTTAACGATAACGTGCTTGTTTTTCCGCACACGTTGCACGTATCCCTCATAACCTTTGTAAGGGCCCCCGATCACTCTGACTCGTTCCTTGGGTTTGAATTCCCGGCCCGTATAAATGCGGCATTGCGATGCGTCGTCCGCCGTCAGCAGGCGAAGAAGGTTTATCGAGGTCTGAGGGATAATCTGAATTTCGTCATCTTTCGGATAACGATAAATCCAGAACGGGATCGACTGCTCGGGATGATTGCGGCTGAAGGTTTCAAGATCGCGTGCGTTATCGTGCGTCGTCCTTATAAAAAGGACATGCGGTATCGCCGCTTTGACCACAGTCTTCTTTCCCGGAGTCGAAACGATTTCCTTAGGGAAAAACACCTCGTCACACTTGTCTTTCAAGATTCTCTCTACCGTAAAATCTTGCTGGGTCCTAATAGCGAACCAGTACGATTCGTGCGTCTTATCCTGTCTATCGCTTTTCATTTTTGCATACACCTCACCCTCCTGCGCAATTTCGGCTTTCAGCCTCAATCTCGCATCATTAACAACCGTCCGCACCGATTCGGATCTCAATGAGTAGCCTATACAGGAACTCTCATAGCGGTCGTATCGCTTCGCTACCGCCAGGCGCGACAAACCTTAAATATCTCTCTTATTTATGAATAGAGATCTATTCGAGCTACAAATTTGCGAAAATTTTATCAATTGGCCAAAGGATTATCTCAAAACATTCCGAAAGAATCGCCCCTGCCGGAAAAATCCGACAGGGGCGATTCGCCGAACGAAGCCGCAGGAGCCGTCTCCCGATCGGCCGGGACATCACACCGCTACTCCGCCGCATCCATCCGTACCAGTTCGTACTGCTGGCTCCCGAGGCCGATCGACTCTGCATAGTCGAGCGTATGCATGCCGTGCCGCGAATCGATCCGCTCGATCAGATGGACCTTCCCGGGATCGTCCGACGACCGCACCAGATCGGTGCAGGCCCGGTCGAGCGCCACGGGATCGAGCGACGCCAGGATCCCGATGTCGCCCATGCGCGGCTCCTCGGGCGACGCGTCGCAGTCGCAGTCGACCGAGAGATTGTTCGCCACGCTGATGTAGAGGATCCGCTCCCCGCAATGGTCGGCCACGGCCTTCGCCGCTTCGGCCATCGACTCCAGGAAGTCGTCCTGCGCCGGCAGGTTGTTCCACAGATCGCTCTTGGTCTTGCCGGCCGTATGGATCCAGGCCTTGCCCTCGGCCGACGCGATGCCGATCGACATGTTCTTGATCGCACCGCCGAAGCCGCCCATCGCATGCCCCTTGAAATGCGACAGCACGATGGTGAAGTCATAGTCGGGATAGTGCGATCCGACGAAATCCTCCTTCAGATGCCGGCCTCCCGCGACGGGCAGCGCCACATCGCCGTCGGCATCCATGATGTCCACCGGCGCGATGGCCGTGAATCCGTGCGCTTCGGCCGCCTTCAGGTGGTCGGCGGTCGCGGCACGCCCGCCGCCGTAGGCCGTATTGCACTCCACGATCGTGCCGTCCACCTTGCTCACCAGCCCGGCGATCAGCGCCGGCTGCAGGAAGTGGTGGCCCCCCGGCTCGCCCGTCGAGATCTTCACGGCCACGCGGCCCGCGGCCTCCCGGCCCAGCGCCTCGTAGCTCTTCACGAGGTTCTCGGACGAAATTTCCGAAAACCAGTACACCTTCGGAAGCGTCTCCGCCTCCTGCGCCGACGAGCATCCCGCCCCGGCCGCCAGCGTCAGCAACATGCCCGCCGCACACAAACTTCTTTTCATATCCCCCATCGTTTAAGATCGGAGCGCGCCGTTCGCCGGCACCCTGCCGCCGTCCGCTCCGCGCTCCGTGCAAATATCGGAAAATTATCCGCAATCCGGAAACCGCGGTCCGGAATTCGCACGGCGCGGCGCCCGGAATCCGGCTGCAGCGACGCCCGACGGCGGCGGAACTCCCCGCCCGACACCGTACCGCGCCCCGGCGAAAATTCGCCCTTCGCCGCAATTTTCCCAAACACCGTACGGAAAAAACCGCTATCTTTGCCATCGACAAGCAGACAAGCAGACAATCATCTATCAAAAACAAATACCGATATGTTAAGCAAAAAACTGCACGACGCGATCAATGCGCAGATCAATGCCGAATTCTGGTCGGCCTACCTCTATCTTTCGATGTCGATGGACGCCGAGAACAAGGGGCTCAAAGGGGTGGCCAACTGGTTCTCGATCCAGTTCCAGGAGGAGCAGGACCATGCGCGCATCCTCATCAACTACCTGCTGTCGCGCGACGCCGAGGTGAAACTGGCGCCCATCGCCGAGGTTCCCACCGCCTGGGCATCGCCGCTGGAGATGTTCAGCGAAACGCTGGCGCACGAAAAGAAGGTGACCGCTATGATCAACAACCTGGCGGCCATCGCATCCGAAGACCGCGACTACGCATCGTCCAACATGCTGGTGTGGTTCATCGACGAGCAGGTCGAGGAGGAGGAGAACGCCCGCAGCATGATCGCGGCATTCGATGCGGTCGAGGGCAACAAGTTCGGCCTCTACATGCTCGACAAGGAGCTGGCGGCCCGCACCTACACCCAGGCTTCGCCGCTGGCGTCGAAAGCCGAGTAAACGTCCTGCGCGGGCGCGCCCGGAGATTCCGGCACGGTCCGGACTCCGAAACACGCCGATCCCCGCGATCCGAAAGCGCCGTTCCGCAGATGCGGAACGGCGCTTTTTCCGTCTATCCGCCGTACGCGGGCGGCAGCCGGCGCATACGGCTACCGCACGAGCCGCTCCGGATTCCCGGCGACACCCCTGCCGCGGCCGGAAAAATGTCCGGTTTCGTGCAAGAGTAGTCTGTCTGCGCGACAAAGATAGCCTTTTCAGCCGGGAGCGCTTGCCGGATCGGCCGAAAAAGCCCATTTTTGTTTCGGCCTTTCCGACAGGAAAGCCCCGCCCGATCAGCACCTAAAACCATTTCCCATATGCACAGATTCAGATCTCTCGCCGCCATCGCGCTCCTGCTGGCCGGATGCCGCTCCGCACGGCCGCATCTGACGGACTACGCGAACCCGATGCTGGGCACCGCGACGCTGTGGGACAGCGTCGACCTGGGATTCCGCCCCACCAGGCGCACCTGGGGCGCCGAAACCTTCCCCGGCGCCTCGCTGCCCAACGCCATGGTGCAGGCCACGCCCGTCACGCAGTTCCACAGCGGCTCGGGCTATCAGTACGAAGACTCGGTGATCTACGGCTTCGCGCACACCAGCAAGGGCCACTGGAACCTCTGCCACATCCCGCTGCTCCCCGTCGCGGGCGAGGTGACGGCCGACGACTACCGCTCGCCGTTCCGGCACGAACGGGAAGAGGCCCGACCGGGCTACTACCGCGTGCGGCTCGACCGCTACGGCATCGATGCCGAGCTGACCTCGACCCTGCGGTGCGCCTACCACCGCTACACCTATCCCGAGGGCACGGAGAAATGCCTCGTGGCGAATCTGGCCCGTTCGAACGAACACGTCCGCGACTGGGGGATCCGTGCCGAAGGCCCCTGCGAGTTCTCGGGCTGGCAGCAGACGGGCGAACGCATGTGCTTCTACGCCCGGTCGAACCATCCGGTCGAGGGGATCGACACGCTGTGCGGCACGGACCGTCCGGTCGTGCGCATACGCTTCGGCCGGGGCACGGGGCCGCTCGAGCTGAAGATCGGCTTCTCGTTCGTGAGCGAGGCGAATGCACGCGAGAACCTCGACGCGGAGATCGGCGTCAAGCGTTTCGCCCGCGTGCGGAGCGAGGCCGACGCCGCATGGGAGGAACTGCTCGGGCGCATCCGCATCGAGGGCGGCACCGAACGCCAGCGGCGCCTCTTCTACTCGTCGCTCTACCGGTCGTTCCTGTGGCCGTCGCTGCGCAGCGACGTGAACGGCGACTACACCGACGCCGCGGGCCGGGTCGCGAACAAAGGATTCCGCTACTACACCGACCCTTCGTTCTGGGACGACTACCGCAACAAGCTGGTGCTGCTCGGGCTGCTGGCCCCCGACGTCACGTCCGACGTCATCCGGTCGATCACCGACCGGGGCGAGATCCGGGGATTCATGCCGACCTTCTTCCACGGCGACCACGCCTCGGTCTTCGTCGCCGGCTCCTACCTGCGGGGCATCCGCGGCTACGACGTGCGCAGGGCCTACGACCTGCTCGTGCGCAACGCCACGGTCGATGCACCCGGCGGCCGCCGGTTCCTCGCCGAATACATCGACAAGGGCTACATCGCCGAGCAGCGGATCGACGACCCGGTGACGCAGACGGTGGCCAAGGCGGCCGTGACCAAGACGCTCGAATACGCCTACGACGACTACGCCACAGCGCTGCTGGCCCGCGAGCTGGGCGACACGGCCACCTTCCGCACGCTGATGCCCCGCACGCGGAACTACCGCCACCTGTTCGACCCGTCGACGGGGCTCATGCGCGGACGGCTCGCGGACGGCGAATGGCTCGCCCCCTTCCGCACGGAGTACCCCTACTACGAATACATGTACCGCGAGGCGAACGCCTGGCAGGGATCCTTCTTCGCGCCGCACGACCCGCAGGGGCTGATCGGCCTCTACGAGAGTCCCGAGGCCTTCGGAGCGCTGCTCGACACGCTCTTCACCCGGCCCTGGCCGGGCTACGAGGTCGACAACCTCTCGTGCTTCATCGGCCAGTACTGCCACGGCAACCAGCCCGACCACAGCACGCCCTACTACTATTGTTTCATCGGCCGCCAGCCCGACACCCAGAAGATCCTCGACCACTGTCTCGACCGCTTCTACGGCATGGGGCCCGACGGACTGGCGCTGGCGGGCATGGACGACGCCGGCGAGATGTCCTCCTGGTACGTCCTCAACGCCATGGGGCTCTACACCTTCTCGCCGGCCGACCCCGAATACCTGGTGACCGTGCCGCTGTTCGACCGGATCGACGTGTCGCTGGGCGACGGCGGGCGGTGGAGCGTGCGCCGCGAGGGCTCGGGGCCGCGCATCGCACGCATCACGTGCGCCGGCGAGCCGGTCGACGGCTGGTTCGTGCGGCACGACGCGCTGGCCGCAGGCGAACTGGTCGTGCATGCCGCCGCGGAGTAGCGCCGACCGGCCCGCACGCGAAAAAGGCTGTCCGCACTCCGGCGGACAGCCTTTCTTCTCCCGGACGGACGGCAGACGCCCCGCGGCCGGTCCGTCGCCGCGGCCCGATCAGAGGATCGTCCCGTCGGGCAGCACGCTCAGCTCGACCTCGCGGTCCGACAGCGGATCGTCCAGCTCGAACCGATACCATTCGCGCACGGCGCTGTCGAAATGGTCGATCCCGTCGATCTCCCACGCACCGTACTGCGACGTGCGCACGGCCTGCATCGCCGCTTCGGGGACCTCGGAGGCGGTTACCTCGGTCTTCGTCCGGATCCAGACATCGTCCGCATCGAAACAGACCTCGCGCGGCGTACGGCCGTCGACGATCTCCACCTCGAGTTCGCCGTCCTCGAACTCCGACTCGAGAATCCGCGCACCGGGATACCGGCGCTCGATGAACTCCCTCACCGCCTGCGGCAGATCCGCCGGCAGCAGCCCCTCGTACTCGTCGTCGTCCGGATCGGCTACGGCGCGCAGCAGCACGCCGTCCTCCGTGTAGAACAGATCGTAATCCATCGGACCCGACTCCACCTCGATGACATAGACCGTCTCCAACCCGTTTCGCTGGAGCCGATCCACGTCGTCCACCTCCCACGAAGCGTAGTCGCTCGCCTCGAACGCGGTCCGCACAGCCTGCGGAAGCGCCCCGTAGGTCATCTCCGTCTTGGTCATGAACCACGCACCGGCCGCATCGTACCACGCCTGGCACACATCCGCGCCGTCGCGGAAATCGGCCAGCACATAGGGGTTGCGACCCTTCCAGCTCACATGCGTCGCCGCGGGATACATCCTGTCGAACGCGCTGCGCACGGCCGACGGCACCTTCGCCGAGTTGTCGTCGTCGCTGCACCCCGCCGCGGATCCGGCGCACGCCAGCGCCAGCATCCAGACAGCCAATCTTCTCATAATCCGACCATTTTTTACCGTCCGACGCCTAATCATCGATATCCGTCAGCCGGAATTTCAAATCGAACTTCAGATCGATCCCGTTGTCCAGCTCCACCTCGTAATTGCGGCGCCCCTGCTCGATGGCCGTCACATGGCGCCCCGGGAAGTTCTTGGCCACGTATTCGCGGATCTGCGGAGGCACGATCCCCGCCGGAACCGCCCGCGTCTTGCAGTCCACCTCTTTCCAGGCGCCGTCCTTCGCGAATTCCACGGTCGTACCGTCGGCGAACACCACCTTGTAATCCTTCTCCATCCATTCCTCGTCCACCTTGGCATAGGAGACTTCGGCTCCCGAGAAATGGGTCTCGATGAACTGTCGGGACACTGCGGGAAGCTCTCCGATCCCGATCAGGCGGTCACTGCCCGCAAAAGCCGGTACGGCGGCCGCCAGAAGGGCCGTCACAGCCCATGAAAACATCAGTCTTTTCATAAATATCCTTATCGTTTTAATGAAACTCAACACGGCGTACCTGCAAAAGTATCGCCTAAATCGCTCAAAAGATAGGAAAAATATCCGAGAAATATCCGGCGCGCACGCTCCGGCCGCCGTATCGGCAGGGCATTCAGGCGAAAAGCCCCTCGGCCGCCACCGCGCGGAATCCGCGAGACGCAGCCGCTTCGCCCCGAGCGCGTCGCGTCCGCAAAAAAGAACCGGAGCTGCCCGTACGAGCAACTCCGGTTCCCGGATCTGCGGCCCGAACTAAGCCTTCGAGCCGTCGTAAGCCCACTTCACGTAGATAGCGCCCCAGGTATACCCGCCGCCGAAAGCCGACAGAATCAGGTTGTCGCCCGTGCGCAGCTCTTTCTCGTAGTCGAACAGGCAGGTCGGGATCGTCGCCGCCGTGGTATTGCCGTTGCGGTCGATGTTGATCATGCACTTGTCCTTGCCGATTCCCATGCGGCGGGCCGTGGCGTCGATGATACGCAGGTTAGCCTGGTGAGGCACCAGATAACGGATGTGGTCCGACGACAGATTGTGTTTCTCCATCATCTCCACCGACACGTCGGCCATCTTCGACACGGCGGCCTTGAACACGGCCTGACCGTCCCACGTAATGGTATGCCAGTTGTTCTGCACGGTCTCGATCGACGCCGGGAAGCGCGAACCGCCGGCCTTCATGTAGAGCTGCAACTCGCCCGAGCCGTCCGAATGTAGGATCGAGTCGATCACGCCCAGCCCCTCCTCGTTCGGCTCCAGCAGCACGGCAGCGGCGCCGTCGCCGAAGAGCGGACAGGTCGAACGGTCCGTATAGTCGATGATCGACGACATTTTGTCGGCGCCCACGACGATCACCTTCTTGCTCGTGCCCGCCTCGATGAACTTGGCGCCCGTGGTCAGCGCGAACAGGAAGCCGCTGCATGCCGCCGACACGTCGTAGGCGAAGGCGTTCTTGCAACCGGCCTGGTCGGCGATCAGGTTGCCCGTCGAGGGGAAAAACATGTCGGGAGTCACCGTGGCGCAGATCACCACGTCGATCTCCATCGGGTCGACCCCGGTCTTGTCCAGCAGGTTGATGACCGCACGGGCACCCATGTACGACGTGCCCACGCCGTCGGCCTTGAGAATATGACGCGTCTTGATGCCCGTGTGCGAGGTGATCCACTCGTCGGACGTATCGACCATCGTACTCAGTTCGTCGTTGGTGAGGATGTAGTCCGGAAGGTACTCGCCCACACCCGTTATCGCAGCTGTTATCTTACCCATTAGCTTCTTTTTTGGTGATTATTCATTTTTGAAAGCGCGCTGCAGCTTGGCGGGGAAATCCGCCTTGATGGAACGCTCCGTCGAAAGGATCATGTTCTTGATCGCCAGAGGCGTCGAGGATCCGTGCCCGATGATTACCGTCGCGCCGACGCCCAGCACGGGGGTTCCGCCCACGTGCTCGTAGTTCATCGCATTCCAGAACGGATTGTCCGCCCCCATCGCCCGGTTGATCCGGTAGAGGCCCTCGGCCATCTTCAGGACCGTGTTGCCCACGAAGCCGTCGCAGACGATCACGTCGGCCACCTTGCCCGAAAAGATATGCGATCCCTCGACGTTGCCCACGAAATTGAACTTCCCGTCGGCCTTCATCGCCTCGTAGGTCGCCTTGGTCTGGGCATTGCCCTTCGTCGGCTCCTCGCCGATGTTGAGCAGCGCCACGCGGGGATTCTCGATTCCCAGCACCGACTCCGCGTAGATCGAACCGATCAGTCCGTACTGCACCAGCACCTCGGGCTTGACGTCCACGTTCAGCCCTACGTCCAGCAGCAACGCGGGACGCCCCGCGACGGTCGGAACCACGGAGGAGATCGTCGGGCGGATCACGCCGTCGATCGGCTTCACCGCATACATCGAACCGACCATCATGGCTCCGGTGCTGCCGGCGCTGGCGAATCCCTGCACGGCGCCTTTCGCCAGATGGACGAATCCGACCGTGATGCTCGAATCGGTCTTGGTCTGGAACGCCTTGGCCGGATGGTCGCCCATCTCGATCACCTCGGTGGTGGCCACGATGTCGAAGCGCTCCGCCGGGCACCCTTCGGCAGCGAGCACGGCACGGATCCGCTCCTCGTCGCCGAACAGTACGATGCGGCTGTCGGTTCCCACCGCATCGAGCGCCATCACGGCCCCCTTGACCGCAGCCTCGGGCGCGAAATCACCGCCCATGGCGTCTACACCAATCTTTATCATACTCGTGAGAATCGGTTAGTAATTCAAAATGCAAAAGGGCCGTTTTTCCACGTCCCTTGCGCTGCCGCCCCTATTCGGCGGCCTTTTTCTCGATGGCCAGCTTGCCGCGGTAGAAGCCGCATTCGGGGCATACGCGGTGGTACAGCACGGATGCGCCGCAGTTCGAGCAGGTTACTACCGTCGGAACGACAGCCTTGTAGTGGGTTCTTCTCTTATCGCGTCGCGTCGACGAGACTTTGTGTTTAGGATGTGCCATTTTGCAAACGAATTTATAAGTTTAACATAATCTCGAATTCCATTCCTTAGGCTTCGTGCGTCCCGTCGTCCGCCTCCAGGCGCCGTTTCAGCGCCTCCAGCGCCGAACGGCTCTCCGCGGGGATCGACCCTTCGTCCGCCGCGGCCCGGGCCTCGATCGCCGAGAACTCCTCGTCCGTCACGATGCGGAAGCGCCCGAGCATCTCGGGATCGCACTCCCCGTCGGGATGCACGCGCTGATAGGGCAGCGACAGCACGATGCTCTCGTAGATGTATTGCGACAGATCGACCTCCGTCTCGGCCGGCGACAGCCACATCACCTCGCCGTCGTAGTCGCGGATCTCGTCCGAGAACTTGACCAGCAGCTCCCCTTCGAAAGCCACCGGCACCCGGCAATCCTCCAGACAGCGGTCGCAGGCCACCACGACATATCCCTCGATCGCCACCTCCGCACGCAGCATCGTCTCCGACCGCGTCAGGCCGACCCGCACGCGGCAGGCGCCGTCCCGGATCTCGGGGCTCTCGAAGGCTTCGAACAACGAGCCGTCCACGTCGAACGCGAAATCGTGGCGTCCGTTTTTCAGCCCTTTGTATGCGATCGAATATGCCTTAGTTACATCCATTTGAACGCATTTAGTGCGCAAAGTTAGCAAAAAATCCCAACACGTGCAAAGTTTTCGCAGAGTTTTAACGTCCTGCGGCCCCGCGCAGCGGTCCGGAGCCGCCGCACGGCATGCGCCGCAGCGCGCTCCGCCGATCGGCCCCGACCGCTACAGAACGTATTTTCGGACAGGGAAATTGCGGATCGGCGCGTTTTTCGCTATCTTTGCCGCATGACCGATCAAAAAGGATTCCGCATCGAAGTATCGAGCCGGTTCGAAGAGTTCTGGCGCTACAACGTCGCAATGACGGGCGGGCTGTTCGACGCCCGCGGCGAACGGATCGGATTCGCGAGCACGGAGGATACGGTCGCCGAGACGGGAGCGAACCTGCGCCGCAAGCCGGAAGATTATCCGCGCGACCGCACGATCGTCCTCGAAACGGCCCCCTGCCAACGGCTCAGGCTGTTCGTCTATCTGATTCCCCACACGCTGCCCGCCGGGAATACCGTCGCCGACAGCCGGCCTTTCGAACTGCAGGTCGCCATCCGCTGCGGCGGCCGCCCGCTGCGCACCGAGCGTTTCGCGGTCAACCAATGGTCGGGCGCCTCGCTCGAACTGCAGCTCGAAGCGCAACCGCCGCAGCGTCCAGCAGCCGAATAAGCCGACGCGAAGCCCTCCGGCGCAGAGCTTCCGGCACGGGCGGAGCACGGACCGGCTCCGCCCCGCAATTCCACTCCCGCGATTCCGTTTCTGTAATTCCGTTTCTGCGATTCCGGCCCCACGCCCATTACCGCCGCACCGAATGCTGCTCCGGCGCCCGCGGTCGGGCCGTCGGCCCCATACGAACCGGCAACCTGCGGCATCCGATCTCGACCCGCATCCGGCTCAATCCGGCAGCAGCCTCGAACGGGATCCGGCGGTTCCGCACGCCGGACCGGCCGTCGCGCAGCATAAAAAAGCAGGTCCCTCCCCGCGGGAGAGACCTGCCATACATCGATTTCGCGGATCGGATTACTTGTTGTAAGCCTTCATCACCGAAATCAGGTCGAGCACCTTGTTCGAGTAGCCCCACTCGTTGTCGTACCACGAAACGACCTTCACGAACGTGTCGGTCAGTGCGATACCGGCAGCCTTGTCGAAGATCGACGTACGAGCGTCGCCCAGGAAGTCCGACGAAACGACAGCCTCCTCGGTGTAGCCCAGCACGCCCTTCAGCTCGCCCTCCGAAGCCTCCTTCATGGCAGCGCAGATCTCGTCGTACTTGGCGGGCTTGGCCAGGTTCACGGTCAGGTCGACAACCGATACGTCCAGCGTCGGAACGCGCATCGACATACCCGTCAGCTTACCGTTCAGCTCGGGGATCACCTTGCCTACGGCCTTTGCAGCGCCGGTCGACGAGGGGATGATGTTGCCCGAAGCGGCACGGCCGCCGCGC
>CAOJSG010000001.1 GCA_948442615.1 uncultured Alistipes sp. | reverse complement strand
CTCCTGCTTGTTAGAAAGTTTCGCACGACGCTTCTCCGAGTACTCCACGGCGAACTTGTCCTGCTTGAAAGTTAAGAAACGGATGATGCGCTCGTCGCGGCGGTACTGCGTCTCGAGCGTGTTGATGAGCGAGCCTTCGCCCGTGAACTCCACGAGGAAGTAGAAACCGGTGGTCTTCTTCTGAATGGGATAGGCGAGCTTCTTCAGGCCCCACGCCTCCTTGTTCACAATCTGACCGCCGTTTTCGGTGATGACACCCTGGAATTTGTCAGCAACTTCCTGTACCTGAGCATCGGACAGAACCGGAGTGACAATGAAAACGGTTTCGTAATTGTTCATGATCGTTTGTAATTAAATTGAACTATGCCCAAACGGCGGGGCAAAGATAAACAAAAAAAGGAGATTCGCCAAAGGGACCTCCTTTTATTTTCGCCGAAACCTCCTTGCGGAGCGGCGCTTATGCCAGCCGGTCGACGAGGGCGGCGATCCGGTCGAACACCTCTTCCATCGTGCCGGTGCCGTCCACCGAGGCGTATTTGTCCTGCGCCGCATAATAGTCGGCCACCACGGCGGTCTGTGCGTGATAGACATCCAGACGCCCGCGGATCACCTCCTCCGACGCATCGTCGGCACGTCCCGAATCCTTGCCGCGCAGCAGGATGCGGCGCACCAGCTCCTCCTCGGGCACGTGGATGTCGATCATCGCGTCGACCTTCAGTCCGTGCTTCTCCAGAATCCGGTCGAAGGCCTCGGCCTGCGCCGTCGTGCGGGGGAACCCGTCGAAAATATTGCCGCGAGCCTCCTTATGCTCGGCGACGTAGTTGGCGATCATGTCGATGACGATCTCGTCGGGCGCCAGCCGCCCCGCCTTGATGTACTCCTCCATGCTGCGTCCCAGCGCCGTACCGCGGCGGATCTCGTCGCGGATCACCTCGCCCGTCGAGACGTGATCGATTCCGTAATGTGCTTTCAGCCGCTGCGCCTGCGTACCTTTCCCGCAACCCGGAGCGCCGAACAAGACGATGTTTATCATAACTGAACCTGAATTTGTGATTGGCAGGGCAAAATTAAGCTATTTTTTTGGGAAACGGCAAAGTTTGATTAGATTTGTAAGAATTTTTCAAAACGGTCCGCGGCGGAATCCGCGCCTGCCGTTCGGGAAACACATCCGCATCCTATGAACGAAAAGAAGAGAACCGAAATCGCCTCGCTCGGACAGTTCGGACTGATCGACCTGCTGACGCGCGACCTCCGGGCCGCGAACCCCACGACGCTCCGCGGCCCGGGCGACGACGCCGCGGCGATCGCCCCGCAGCCGGGCGAAGTCGTGCTCTGCACGACCGACTCCTTCTACGAAGGGGTCGACTTCGACCTGACCTATTTCCCGCTCAAGCACCTGGGCTACAAGGTCGTGACGGCCGCGGCGAGCGACATCCTGGCCATGAACGGCCTGCCGCGCCAGCTGACCCTGTCGCTGGGCGTATCGGCCAAGCTTTCGGTCGAGGCCCTGCAGGAGCTCTACGAAGGCATCGCCCTCGCCTGCAGCCAGCACGGCATCGACCTGGTGGGCGGCGACACGCGCGCATCGATGACGGGGCTGGTCATCACGGCGACGGTGCTGGGCGCCGCGCCCGAGAAACAGGTGGTCTACCGCAGCGGAGCGCAGCAGAACGACCTGATCTGCCTGACGGGCAACCTCGGCGCCGCCTACATGGGGCTGCAGCTGCTCGAACGCGAAAAACGGGTGCTGCGCGACGTGCAGCACCCCGAGCCCCAGTTCGCGGGCCACGAATACCTGCTGGAGCGCTATCTGAAGCCCCGGCTGCGGACCGACATCGTCGAATCGCTGGCCGAGCAGCAGATCGTGCCGACCTCGATGATCGACCTGTCGGACGGTCTGGCCAGCGACGTGCTCCAGCTCTGCCGCGCCTCGAAATGCGGCGCGCGCATCTATCTCGACCGGATTCCGATCGCCGGGCAGACCTCCGCGCTGGCCGAAGAGATGCATGCCGATCCGGTCGTGGCGGCGCTCCACGGCGGCGAGGACTACGAGCTGCTCTTCACCGTTCCGCTGGCGCAGCGCGAGCGGATCATGGCATTGGGCTGCATCGACGTGATCGGGCACATCACCCCCGAATCGACGGGCGCCTTCCTCGTGACGCCCGACGGCGGCGAGATCCGCCTCAAGGCACAGGGGTTCCCCGAGGGATAGCCGCGCGCCGGGCCGCACTGCCCCGACGACATAACGGCGCCCCGACGGATGAATCCGTCGGGGCGCCGTATTCTTCAGCCCGCGCGGCTTCCGCCCGCAAAAGCTACGGCCTGCGGGAGCGGATGCGGCGGAACGGCAGCCCCAGCACGCCGAAAAAGGCCTCGCCGAAGATGCCGCCGTTCATTTTCGAGACCCCTTCGCGCCGCTCGACGAACACGATCGACACCTCGCGCACGCAAAGGCCCAGCCGCCAGGCCGAATATTTCATCTCGATCTGGAACCCGTAGCCCTTCATGCGCACGGCCTCCAGATCGATGGTCTCCAGCGCCCGCCGCGAATAGCACACGAAGCCCGCCGTGGCGTCTCGCACGGGCATGCGCGTGACCATACGCACGTAGACCGATGCGAAATAGGAGATCAGCAGCCGCGACATGGGCCAGTTCACCACGTTGACGCCCTGCACGTAGCGCGATCCCACGACCACGTCGGCCCCTTCGCACGCGGCCCGGTAGAGCCGCACCAGGTCGTCGGGATTGTGCGAAAAGTCGCAGTCCATCTCGAACAGGTAGTCGTAGCCCCGCTCCACGCCCCACGCGAATCCGGCGAGGTAGGCGGTCCCCAGCCCCAGTTTGCCGCTGCGTTCGATCAGGTGCAGCCGCCCGGGAAACTCGGGGCTGCGGTGCCGGACGATGTCGGCCGTTCCGTCGGGCGACCCGTCGTCGATGATGAGCAGGTCGAACGTCTCTTCCAGCGAGAGCACCTTGTCGATCATCGCCGAGACGTTCTCGCATTCGTTGTATGTAGGGATTATCACCAGTTTGCGCATATCCGTCGTTCCTCTGTCAGCCTGCCGCGGCGCCCGAGAGGCGGCCCGGCGGCACGCATCCGCACTACAAAGATAATACGATTCCGTTACAACGCGATTTTCCGCACGAATATTTTTGCACGGATTCCGGCCGCGCCCGCTGCTTCCGACGCCTCGGATCGCGGAATCGCCGGGCTGAGGGCTCCCTGAGGCGGCGGAGAGGCCCGACCGTTCCGGCCGCAGCCGGGCGCCGGTCCGGACCCGGCGCAGTCGTACCCGGACCGCACGGGATCAGCCGTTTCCGCGCCACCGCATCGCCCGCACGGCCCGTTTGGCCGAGACGTCCACGCGGTCCGACTCGACGATCTTGCGCAGCGACCGGCCGTAGGTCCAGTCGTCGAGCGCGCAGTCCGCGAGCCACGCCGCCGTGCGTTCGGGGAACTTCGCGAAACAGACCGACACGGCCCACGCCACCCCCATCCGGGCGTAGTAGGCCTCGTGCCGCACCTCTTCGAGCCGCGCCAGCAGCGCCTCGAGATGCTCTTCGTCCGCGAAGTTGACGAGCGACGTCACCACCGCGAAACGCACCCCGAACTCCTCCGGCGACCGGAAGTAAGGCTGCACGAAGCGCCACATCGGCTCCCGTTCGCCGGGGTTCAGCCGCCGGCAGAACGAGTCGCACACGGACCAGTTGTCGATCTTGGGGACGAAGCGGGCCGTCCACGCGAGGCGTTCCTCCGCGTCGCACGGCGCATAGCCGATCACCAGCCCCTGCAGCATCCGCTCCTCGAAATAGAGCTCCTCCGCCGTGCGGAGATAGGTCCGCCAGTCGCCCCGCGCGATTTCGCGGGCCAGCCTCCGCAGCTTCGGGATGCGGACGCCCATCACATGCTCCACGCCCGGCAGCAGCGACGAGGCGAAGGCGCGGTAGTCGGGTTCGCTCTGTGCGAGCAGCCGTTCGCGCAGGGTCATCGCCGGCCGAATTTGGGGGTGATGCCGACATAGACGGCGTAGTTGCGGCGTGCCATCGGGCGGGACTGCACCGACACGTAATCTTCGTTGAAGAGGTTGTTCACGCACCCTTTCAGCGAGATGCGCACGCGGCGCCGGTCGAAGACCTTCTCCAGCGACACGTCGTTCATCAGATAGGGGGCGACCGATCCGAGCACGCCCGGGTCGTTGCTCGACATGGTGAAGCGCCGGCTGTACCAGCACCATTTCCAGCTCGCCGTCCAGCTCCGCCACGACAGCCGCGCGGTGAACGCGCCCGAGAACTCGGGGATGTAGACCAGCTGCCGGCCGACCGACCGGTCGTTCGGCCCGAACGGATCGCCGCGGTTGACCGAGCGCGTCCAGGCGAAATGGCCGTCGAACAGCAGGCGCCAGTCGGCATGGGGCCGCACGTCGGCCCGGGCGTTCGCCTCCGCGCCGCAGCTGCGGACGCGGCGGACGTTCATCGGCGTGAAGATGCCCAGCTTCGTCCCGCTGTTGACCCACAGGATCCAGTCGTCGATCCGCGACTCGAAAAAAGTCGCCGAGAGCTCGTACGAGGTCTTCGCGCGGCGCACCGACCACTCGATCCCGGTATCCCACGTCCACCCCTTCTCGGGGCGCAGGTCCGGATTGCCTCCGGGCTGGAAATAGAGGTCGTTGAGCGTCGGGTAGCGGAAGTTGCGGGCCGCCGAGGCCTTCCACACCACGCCGCCCCGCCTCGAGAGCTGCCAGTCGACGAACAGCGCCGGCATGACGGGCGAGAGCTCCCGGCCGTAGAGCTCGCCGCGCAGGTTCAGCGCCAACCCCAGCCGCGGCACGGGACGCCACTTGACCGCCGCGAAACCCGACATTTCGAACCGCGCCTCGTGATACGACCGGACGGTGTATTCGCCCGTCTGTTCGCTCACGACCGTATGGTCGCCGCTGGCCACGTCGTGCTGATAGACCGCCAGATCGGCCGTCAGCGACCACCGTTCGCCGGGGCACCAGGCCGCCTCGGCCCGCCCGAAGAGCGTATGCACGTAGCTGCGCGAATCGATATGCGCGAAGTAGTTTCCGAGCCCCTCGGCATCGGCCAGCTGGAGGTAGCGCATGTCGGTGTAGGTGTATCCGGCCCGGGCTGCCAGCCTGAGGGCGCCCCGCAGCCGCTCCCACCCCGCCGTGGCGCGCAGCGTGCGTTCGTCCTGCGTGTTCTTCTTCGAGCGTTCGCGGTTGCGGTCGGTGTCGAGCATGGCCAGTCCGCGGTGCGAGTCGGTGTACCAGGCGGCCAGCGAAAAGCGGCCCGCCGATCCGCCGTCGAAATAGAGCTCCTGCATCAGATGCAGGTCGTCGAACGCCCCGTTGCGGTTGCGCTCCAAGGGATAGTAGGAGCCGATCACGTTGCCGTCGGCATCCAGCCGGAAATCCTTGCGGGCGTAGTTCCTGTATTCGAAATCGTTCTCCGACGACCCGTAGAGCACGCGCGTCGACGAGCTCCACCTGCGGCCGCCGTAGGTCACCCGCAGGAACTCGTCGAAGGTCGAGAACGACCCGATGCCCTGCACGTAGCGCACGCCCCAGCCCCGTTCGTCCACGGGTGCGGTCGCCAGGGCCACGGCGCCGCCCAGGCCGCCGCCCGTGATCCCCACCGAGCTGGCGCCGTGGAACACCTCGGCATCGTCGACGAAATAGGAGGGGATCAGCGAGAAGTCGACCTGCCCGAGCATGGGCGAGTTGACCCGCATGCCGTTCCACGTGACCTGCGTGTGCGACGGAGCCGTGCCGCGGAAAGAGGCCGTGGCCATCGTCGCCCGGCCGTAGGATTTGATGAAGAGCGTCGTGCCCGAGGCCAGCGCCTCGGCCAGCGACGTGGAGACCGTCTCGTAGAGCACGGCGCTGTCCACCACCGAACGCTGGACGCCGATGCGTGCCAGCGGCCGGCGCGCCGCGATCTCGACCCGCTCGATGTCGAGCGCATAGGCCGCCGAATCGCGCTGCGCCGCCGCGCGCACCGCGGGGAACGCTGTCAGCAGAAGGGCTATGCAGAGGAACCGACGCACGTGATTCGCAGGCTGAGGGTCAGTCGTTCAGGGTCCGGTAGCAGCGGATCGAGCACACTTCGGTCGAGATCTCCCCGATCAGCGGCACCTGACGGTTGATGCCCGTCTGCACCTTGACGAAGTCGATCCGGTCCAGGTGCACCGGCGTCCCGTCCGGCTCCACCGCGTCGGCGATGCGCAGCCGGTTGGCTCCCGACGCCAGGTCCGTCCTCGAGAAGTTGTCCGCATAGCCCCATTCGAAGGGGCCGGGGACCCACACCTCGCCGACCAGCTCCACGTTGTCCGGGAGCAGCACCCCCGCGTAGGTACGCTCCGGGCCGTCGATCCACGCCGGCCAGTACGACGGCTGCACGTGCTCGGCGACCCGCTCGATACGGCCCGAGGCGCCCCGTCCGTCGCGCCACGCGACCGGCCGGTCGTCGGCCGAGGGGCGCGTATAGGTCACCTCGTGGTTCTGGAGGCTCGCGGCGAAACGGCTTCCCCTCAGCTGGTACCACCGGTCGTCGGGCAGTCCGTTGCCGTTGTCGTCGCGCATGACCCACACGACGCCCGGTTCGGACGAGCGGTCGAACGAATTGCCGCCGATCAGCAGGTCGTAGCCGCCGCTGTTCTCCACCGGCTCCGCGAAGCCCGCCACCAGATAGCCTCCCCAGCCGCCGAGCGACACGTACATCCCGGCGCGCAGCCGTTTTTCGGCATAGGCGCACGCCGCGGCGGGGGTCGTCACGCCGTCGTAGCCGCTGACCGGCTCGTTGATGAACTGGCCGGGCGCCGGCGTATATTCGTACACGCGGGCGAACGGTTCGGTCCGCCGCGCGGTCGTGCGCTCCTCGCTCGTATTGCAGGCGGCGCAGCACAGGATCAGTAACAGGAGAACTCCTCTTTTTCCCATCGCATCAGTGATTTTTCGGTTTGAAACAGAACCCGCCGGGCGTGATTCCCACCCGGATCGTATCCACGGGCGCTCCGCGCGGCGTGAAGCGGTAGACCGTGCCGTGCTGCACGTAGTCCACGGCATCGGCCACGTAGACCTCCGAAGTCGCGGGATCGACCCCCACCTCGTAAAAGATCGTATTCGTATGGCGCAGGAACGGCTCCTCGGGCAGCGACTCCGCCGTAACGGGCATCCGCCACACGCTGCGGTTGATGAAATAGATCGTGTCGCGCGCGCCGTTGGCGGTCAGGCCCGACGGATGGTCGCCCGGCTCGAAGGAGAAGACCCGCTCGATGCGCCGCGTCGCGGCATCGATCCGGTAGAGGGCGGCCTGAATCCCCTCCGTGCGGCCGTCGGTCACCGTCCACAGCTTGCCGTAGCGGTCGACCGTCAGCGACGAGGGCTGGGGCCCCACCCGGATGGAGTCCGCGAGGCGGTCGTTCGCGGCGTCCACCACCAGAATCGTATCGTCGTACGACCAGCAGTTGACGAACACCTCGTCGCCCCACTGGACCATCTGCTCGGTGGACTTGTGCCCGTTCGTTCCGATGCGGTCCCGGATGCGGTTGGTGCGCGTGTCGACGACCGTGATGCGCGGATCGTAGAGATCGGTGACATAGGCCGTCGTATCGTTGGTGAAATGGACGAAGCGCGGCGAGACGACCCCTTCGATCAGCCCCGTGACCTCGAACGTGTCGGTGTCGATCACGTAGACCACCCCCGAGTTGTTGACCACGACGTATCCGCGGCCGCCGCGCACGGCCATCGACTGCGCCACGTCGCCCAGCTTCATGCCGTTCGCCCGCAGGAACACCTCGTTCTCGACCTGCCGGCGGGCGGGGTCGTAGAACGAGAGCGACGCGTTGCCCGAGACGAAATTGCCTTCGCAGGTGATGAAGACCCCCCGCTGCGAGCAGTCGAGCAGCTCCTGGTCGGCAGGGCCGTAATCCATGCAGGCGGCGCATGCCGCCGCACAGCCCGCAAACCCTATGATCCGTCGAACGATCGCTTTCATTGGATAGTCGTGTGCCGCGCCGAACGCATGCGAAGGTCGGGAAGATTGCCGGCGACCGTCCGCATCCCATTCGCCGCAGGATGTCGAAACTCCGAAACAGGCAACGGCAGGTCTTCTGACTCGTCACCGCCGCGGCGCCTTCCCGACCCGGAGGCCAGTGGCAGAGAGTGCCGCAACGCGTTCTGTGACTCACAGCAGCGGGAACTGTCGCCGATTCGCACGGCGTTCCCTTTTAATCCCGATCGCTCCGGGAACCATTGCGGGACAAAAATACGTTTTTTTCGGCAGATCGGCCCGCTTCGCCCGACGTTTTTTCGGCAAATGCATTAACTTTGTAGCAAAACACGAACCCATGTCTCTCGAAATCCGACGGATCACCCGCCTCTCCGACGCCGATGCGGAGGCGCTCGCGGCCCTGCTGCCCCAGTTGGACGGCCGGCTGCGGCCCGGACGGGCCGCAGCGCTGCAGGCCGTCGCGGCCGACGACCGCACGGCGCTCTTCGTCGCCTGCGACGACGCACGGCCCTGCGGCATGCTGACGCTCGCGTGGTACGACGTCCCGTCGGGACGCAAGGCATGGATCGAGGATGTGGTCGTCGACGCCGCATACCGCCGTCGCGGAGCGGGCCGCGGCCTGGTCGAAGCGGCCGTCGCCCACGCCGCAGCCCTCGGCGCCGAACGGCTGTCGCTGACCTCCAACCCGTCGCGCACAGCCGCCCATGCGCTCTATTTCGCTTCCGGATTCGAAAAGTCGGAGACTGCGGTCTTCGCGCTAAACCCCAAAAAACCATGAAGAAATTTCTGAAAATCGCCGCGGTGCTCGTCGCGCTGTTCTTCGTCGCCGCCCTCGTCGCACCGATGGCCTTTCGCGGAAAGGCGGAACAGCTCGTCAAGCAACAGGCCAACGCCCTGCTCAAAGCCCGGCTGGACTTCGAGCGGCTCGACATCAGCCTGCTGCGCCACTTCCCACACGCGTCGGTCGAACTGAAGGGGCTGACGCTCGTCGGCACCGAAGCGTTCGACGGCGACACCATCGCCGCGGTCGACCGCATCTCGGTGGTCGTCGACCTGCTGTCGCTCTTCGGCGACGGCGGGTTCGAAGTCACCAAGGTGATCCTCGCCCACCCGCAGCTGCACGCCCGCAAGCTGGCCGACGGCAGCGTCAACTGGGACGTGATGAAGCCCGCGGAGGAGCCGGAGCCCGCCGAAGAGCCGGCGGACGATACGCCCTCCTCGTTCAAGCTCTCCGTCAAGGAGTTCCGCATCAGCGAAGCGGAGCTGACCTATGCGGACGATTCGACCCGCATGCGCTTCTCGACGTCGCCCGCCGACCTGCGGCTGCGCGGCGACCTCTCGGCCGACGAGACCGCGCTCGACCTGCGGCTGACGGCCGACGCCATGCGCCTCGCCTCGGGCGACCTCGCACTGCTGAGCGGCGCCCGGGCCGAACTCGACGCCTCGATCCGGGCCGACCTGCGGAACCGCCGCTTCGCATTCGACCACAACACCCTGCGGCTGAACGCCATCGAGCTCTCGCTCGACGGATTCGTGCAGCTCGGCGACGAAGCCGTGCGCATGGATCTCACGGCCGGCTGCGAAAAGGTCCGGCTCAAAGAGCTGCTCTCGATGATCCCGGCCTTCTACACGCGCGATTTCAAGAGTCTGACCGCCTCGGGCGAACTCTCGCTGGCGATGCGGGCGAAGGGCGAGCTGACGGCGCAGGCGCTGCCCGCGTTCGACGTCGCGCTCGGGGTCGACAAGGGCAGCTTCCGCTACGCAGCGCTGCCCGAGGCCGTGACCGACATCCGCATCGAGGCGAAGGTCTCGAATCCGGGCGGCCCGATGGACGCGACCGTGGTGGACATCCCCGCGTTCGGCTTCACGATGGCGGGCAACAGCCTCGCCGCCTCGCTCTACGCGACGACGCTGGCCAGCGACCCGACGTTCCGGGCATCGGCCGCGGGCCGGTTCGACCTGGGGGCGATCAAAAAGGTCTACCCGCTGGAGAAGGGCGACGAGCTGAGCGGCGCGATCACCGCCGACGTGAAGGTGTCGGGCCGCATGTCGGACATCGAAAACAAACGCTACGAAAAGCTGGGCGCTTCGGGACGCTTCGTCGTCGAGGAGGTGCTGGCCCGCCTCTCGGGACTGCCCGACGTGCGGATCCGCCGCCTCGCCGCCACCATCACCCCGGCCGCCATGACCCTGGGCGAGTGCAACGTGGCGGTGGGCCGCAGCGACCTGGCGGCCAACGGCCAGCTGACCGACTACCTGGGCTATCTGCTGCGCGGCGACGAACTCGCGGGGCGCCTCTACGTGAAGTCCGAACTGCTGGACCTGAACGAACTGATGGCGGCCGTGCCTTCGGGCGGCGACGCGCAGGAGCAAGCACAGGAGCAGGCCCCAGCCGCCGCGACGGGCTCCGTGCTCGAAATTCCCCGCAACCTGCGCCTCTCGCTCAACACCGAGCTGCACCGGATCCTGTTCCAGCAGATGACCGTCGCCGACCTCACGGGCGGCATGAGCCTCACGGAGGGGACGCTGCGGCTCGACAAGCTGCGCATGCAGCTCTTCGGCGGCAAAGCCTCCGCTTCGGGCAGCTACTCCACGACCGACGATGCGCAGCGCCCCGCCGTGAAGCTGAATGCGGCCTTCGAGAACGCCTCGTTCGCCCGGACGTTCGAGGAGCTGGAGACGGTGCGCAAGCTCGTGCCGCTCTTCGAGAAGACCGGCGGCGACTACTCGATGACGCTCGCGCTCGACACGCGGCTGGACAGCGCCATGCAACCCGAATGGCCGACGCTCAACGCCCAGGGCGAGCTGCGTTCGGAGAACATCCGCATCCAGCAGATCGAGGCTTTCGACGCGCTGGCCAAGGCGCTGGGCAACGACGCGCTGCGCAACATCGAAGCCCGTGACGTGGCCATCCGCTTCACCGTGCGCGACGGACGCATCGCCACGCAGCCCTTCGACCTGAACATGGGCGACATCGCCGTACGGCTCTCGGGCTCCACCGGGCTCGACCAGACCATCGACTACACGGCACGCGTGACGCTGCCCGCCGCTGCGACCGGAGGCGTGCTCTCGGCGATCAACGTCGGGATCGGCGGCACCTTCTCGTCGCCCAAAATCACGCTCGGCATGAAGGAGGCGGCCCGGGAGGCGGCGACCAACCTCGTGAACGAACAACTGCAGAAACTGACCGGCGACGCGACCGTCGACGAAACGATCCGCAAACAGGCGGACGCCCTGCGCGCCGAAGCGCAGAAAGCCGGCGAAAAGCTGGTCGAGGCGGCCCGGGCGCAGCGACAGAAGCTGATCGACGGCGCGAAGAATCCGCTGGGCAAGATCGCGGCGGAGAAAGCGGGCGACGCGCTGGTCAAGGAGGCGGAGAAACAGGCGGCCGGGATCGCCGCCGAGGCCGAGAAGCAGATCGAGAAGCTGACGGCCAAGGCGCAGAGCAACTGATCCGCCCGCACGGAGAGCACGAAGGGGGATGCGCGATCGATCGCGCATCCCCCTTCGCCGTTCGCGAGCCGTACCGAAGGCCCGCACCGGCCGGCTGCGCACGACACATATATTAAAAGAATCGCAACCCGGCCTCCGACACGACGCATGAATGCGGCGGCAGGCGGACAGCGCGCAGCAGGCCGCCCGAAAACAGACTCGAAAACAGGCGCCGCCGGGAAAAGACAGCCGCCCGAACCTCCGGCACCGGCACGCCTCCCGCACCGATCCGGCCGCGCTACCGGAACCAGACGAAGTCCTTGCACCCCGTGAGGCAGTGGGGACAATAGTGGTCGCAGAACTCCGTGTCGTAAATATTCCCGCAGACGGGGCAGACCGCATAGTCGAGCGGCCCGGCGGCGCAGACCGCCGGATTGCGGGCCTGCATGAGCCGGACATGCTGCCGCCCGATGGCAGCCGACCAGATCAGCATCTTGGCCGCATAGCGGTTGCCGGCGCTCACGGCCCGGTCGATCTGCGGGCACATGCGCTCGGTGAAGCGATGCTGCTCGAGATCGATGCTCCGGGCCAAGTTCTCGCCCGTGGAATTGCGGAAAACGACCACCTTGGACGGCGGCACATAGGTGCCGCCCAGCCGCGAAAGCGCCTTCACGCAGTTCTGCTCCTGAATTCCCTCCGAAAGCGCCATGGCCCGGAACAGCCGAGCGGACTGGCGGTCGTTTTCGCGCTCGGCGATGTCGGCGAAATGGGTGTACTGGGCCGACCGCGCATGTTTGTCGCGGCTGCATTCGTCCAGATCGGCGATGGTCTCCTGCCAGGGCGAAGCCGCCCGTTTGCGGCTGCTTCCGGCAGAGGCGTGATAGAGCCATACGAGGACGAGGACGGAGGCCGCGAAGAGCAGCAGGATCAGGATCGGACGCGCTTTCATAGTTTCAGGGAAAATGGTAGCGTCGAAGGTGCATTTTTTATGCCAGACGGACCCGCCCCGCATCCGCCGGAACGCACGGAAAAAAGCGGGGCGCCCGGTCTCGCCGGACGCCCCCGCACATCTTCCGCACCCTCGGTCAGAGCCGCTCGCGGATGGCTTTCGTGGCCTCCTCGTAGCCGGGTTTCTCCAGCAGCGCGAACATGTTCTTCTTGTAGGCCTCGACGCCCGGCTGGTCGAACGGATTGACGCCCAGCAGGTAGCCGCTGATGCCGCACGCCTTCTCGAAGAAGTAGAGCAACGCCCCGACCGTGTAGGCGTCGATCCGCGGCAGTTCGATGCGGATGTTCGGCACGCCGCCGTCGACATGCGCCAGCTGCACGCCCAGCTCGGCCATGCGGTTCACCTCCGAAATGCGCTTGCCGGCCAGATAGTTCAGCCCGTCGAGATTCTCCGCATCGCTCTCGATCTTCACCTCGTGCGCGGGCGCAGCGACCGAAATGACCGTCTCGAAGAGCGTCCGCTCGCCGTCCTGGATGTACTGCCCCATCGAGTGCAGATCGGCCGTGAGCGTCACGCTGGCCGGGAAGATTCCCTTGCCGTCCTTGCCCTCGCTCTCGCCGTAGAGCTGCTTCCACCACTCGTTGACATACTGCAGCTTAGGTTCGTAGGAACCCAGGATCTCGATCTTCTTGCCGCTGCGGTAGAGCAGGTTGCGGGCGGCGGCATAGAGGGCCGACGGATTCTCCTCGAAGGGAACCCCCTCGGCCGTAGCCTTCTCCATGTCCTGCGCGCCGCGGACCAGCGCCTCGACATCGACGCCGGCAGCGGCCAGCGGCAACAGCCCGACGGGCGTCAGCACCGAGAAGCGGCCGCCCACGTCGTCCGGAATCACGAAAGTCGGATAGCCCTCCTGCGTGGCGAGCGTCTTCAGCGCACCGCGCGCCTTGTCCGTCACGGCCACGATGCGCTCGGCAGCCCCCTGCTTGCCGTAGCGGCGCTCGAGTTCGGCCTTGACGAGACGGAAGGCGATGGCCGGCTCGGTCGTGGTGCCCGATTTCGAGATGACGATCGCCGCCAGCGAATACTCCTTCACGGCGTCGAGCAGCTCGGCGGTGTAGTCCTCCGAGATGTTCTGCCCGGCGAAGAGCACGATCGGTTCGTTCTGCTTCTTGTGCAGGAGCTTGAACGAGTCGCTCATGGCCTCGAGCACCGCCTTGGCGCCCAGGTAGGAGCCGCCGATGCCGATGCAGACGATCACTTCGGCCCGCGCCTTGAGCGCGGCGGCCTGCGCCGTGACGGCCGCCAGGTCGTCCGCCGTGATCGACGACGGGAGGTTCACCCATCCGAGGAAGTCGTTTCCGGCACCCTGTTTCGAATGCAGCAGGGCGTTGGCGGCCTGCGCTTCGGCCTGCATCCGGGGCGAAATCTCGATGCCGGCTTTGGAAATGTCCAGTTTCAATACGTTCATAAACTTATCTGTTTCAAATCAGTTTGTCAGTCAGTTCGCGCATCGCCCTGCGTACGGACGCCCCTTCGTACAGCACCCGGTAGACCATTTCGGCGATCGGCATCTCGATCCGGTGGCGCAGGTTGAGGTGGCGGATGCAGTCGGCGGCGAAGTAGCCCTCGGCCACCATCGTCATCTCGTTGAGCGCGCTCTTGACCGTGCATCCGTGGCCGACGAGCAGCCCCAGGCGCCGGTTGCGGCTGTAGGTCGAGTAGCAGGTTACCAGCAGGTCGCCCAGATAGGCCGAAGCGCACGTGTCGCGCCGCGCGGGATAGCTCTCCTCCAGGAAGCGGGTCATCTCCATGGCGCCGTTCGAGATCAGCACGGCCAGGAAGTTGTCGCCGTAGCCCAGCCCGACGGCCATGCCCACGGCCAGCGCGTAGATATTCTTGAGAATCGACGCATACTCCACGCCGTAGAGGTCGGACGACAGCGTCCGGCGGATATAGGGCGCCGCGATCTTGGCGCTCAGCGTCTCGGCGTTCTCCGGATCGGTGCAGACCACCGTCAGGTAGGAGAGCTTGCCGCGCGACACCTCCTCGGCGTGCGACGGGCCCGTGATGATACCAATCTGCTTGTACGACAGCGCATAACGGTCGTGCATATACTCCACGACGGTCTTGTAGTCGCCCGGCACGATGCCCTTGATGGCCGACACGACGAACTTGTCCTCGAGCGACACGGTGAGCGGTGCGAGAAAATCCTTCAGATAGGCCGACGGCACGGCCAGCACGACGATGTCGGCGTTGCGCACCGTCTCGTCGAGGTCGTCCGACAGGGCGAGCCGCGACACGTCGAACTCGGTGTCGCTCACATAGCGCGGATTGCGCCCCTCGCTGCGCAGCCCCTCCCGCACCTCGGGGTTGCGCACGTACCAGCCGACGCGCGTTTCGTTTTCGGCGAGCACCCTGACCAGCGCCGTGGCCCAGCTGCCGTGACCGATCACGGCGCAGCGGGCCCCGGTCCCTATTTTATAATCCATAGACGATCTTTGATTCGCAGACAAAAGTAAGAAAAAAAACAAAAAAGTTGTAAAAAATTCCGAGCCTTTTTCCTACCTTTGTGCAGATATCGTTCCCGAATGCGGAAGCTGCGGAGACGCCGCCGGCCTACGGACGAACAAACCGCAGGGCATCAGCCGGTTATGGCGTCCGCTCTTTTTATCCGACGGGGATCGCCGTCCGCCGCGGATTCCCTTTTTCCCGGGGTTTTCGACAGACCGGAACGCATCCTCCGGACCGGGGCCGCTCCTCCCGGGGCGCGCGGCGGCGGAGGGAATTTTTTCGAACCGAACACTTGGGTTGACAAGATAGATATGGGACTGTTTTCACTGACACAGGAGTTGGCCATCGACCTCGGAACGGCCAACACGTTGATACTCTATAACGGCAAGGTGGTGGTCGACGAACCGTCGATCGTGGCGCTCGACGTGCATTCGGGCAAAGTGATGGCCATCGGCCACCGCGCGCGCCAGATGCACGAGAAGACCAATCCGAACCTCAAGACCATCCGTCCGCTCAAGGACGGCGTGATCGCCGACTTCAACGCCACGGAGCTGATGCTGCGCGGCATGATCAAGAAGGTGAAGCGCTCGGGCAGCCTCTTCGCCCCGTCGCTGCGGATGGTGATCTGCATTCCGTCGGGCTCGACCAACGTCGAGATCCGCGCCGTGCGCGACTCGGCCCAGCATGCGGGCGGCCGCGAGGTCTACATGATCTACGAACCCATGGCCGCGGCGCTGGGCGCCGGGCTGGACGTGGAGGCCCCCGAGGGCAACATGGTGATCGACATCGGCGGCGGCACGTCGGAGATCGCCTGCATCTCGCTGGGCGGCATCGTCTGCTCGGAGTCGATCAACGTGGCGGGCGACGTCTTCACGGCCGACATCCAGAGCTACGTGCGCTCGCAGCATAACATCCGCATCGGCGAACGCACGGCCGAGGCGATCAAATGCTCGATCGGCGCCGCCGTGCCCGACCTCGAGCAGGAGCCCGAAGAGTTCGTCGTCACGGGGCCCAACATGCTGACCGCCCTGCCGCAGACCGTCACGCTCTCGTACAGCGAGATCGCCTACGCGCTCGAGAAGTCGCTCTCGAAGATCGACGCCGCGTTGATGAAGGTGCTCGAGGCGATGCCGCCCGAGCTTTTCGCCGACATCGTGAAAAACGGCATCTACCTGGCGGGCGGCGGCGCCCTCATCAAGGGGCTCGACAGACGTCTTTCGGAGAAGACCGGCCTGCCGTTCCACATCGCCGAAGATCCGCTGCGGGCCATCGCGCGCGGTACGGGCATCGCGCTGAAGAACATCGACAACTTCTCGTTCCTGATGAAATAGCCTCGCGGACGGGCCCGGCTGCGTGTCGGCGGCGCACCCCGCGGAGTCCGGCCCCGGAAAGGGCTGAGGCCGGGCGGGCCGGGACGGGCGGAGGCGCCGGGAACCAACGTATTGTAAAACCGGGAAATGGGCGGAGAGCGATCTCGCGGCTCATTTCTCATTTAAGCGCGCGCGGTTTTGTACAAACTATTCGAATTCATACGCAGTGTGCACGTCGTGCTGCTCTTCGTGCTGATCGAGGGGGCGGCGATCCATTTCTACGCACACTCGACCAGTTTCACCCAGGCCCGGCTGCTGACCGGCTCCAACCGGATCGCGGGCGGCGTGCACGGTTTCTTCTCGGGCATCCGCCGCTATTTCACGCTCGGACGCGAAAACCGCATCCTGCTCGACCGCATCGCGACGCTCGAGGAGCAGCTGGCTGGCTATCGCGCAGCCGGAGACTCGCTCCTCTTCGCCCGCTACATGGAGGGGGCGGACAAAGGCCCCTACCGGCTGGTCACGGCCCGCGCGATCTCGAACTCGGTCAACCGCAGCCGCAACTTCATCACGCTGGACAAGGGGCGGCGCGACGGCGTGGTGCCCGACATGGCCGTCCTGTCGGCCGACGGGGCGATGGTCGGCTACGTCGCGACCTGCTCCGACCGCTACGCCGTCGCGGTATCGGCGCTCAACACCTCGTTCCGCGCCAGCGGCAAGATCGCCGGGAGCGACTATTTCGGCTCGATCCACTGGGACGGTACGGACCGCAACACGGTGACCATGACCGAGTTGTCGAAGTATGCGTCGCCCGAGCCGGGCGACGAGGTGGTGTCGACCGGCTATTCGCTCTACTTCCCGGCCGACGTGCCCATCGGCCGCGTGGAGAGCGCCGAACTGAACGAGAACAAAACCTCCTATACGGTCCGGATCCGGCTGGCCGCCGACATGACCGCCCTCGGCGACGTGATCCTGGTCGAAAACCGGGGCCTCGACGAACTGCAGTCGCTGCAGGAGCCGTGATCCGAACCGAACAACATCGAAAACCATGTACCGCATCCTCCCGTACGGCATTCTCTTCGCAGCGACTGCGCTGCTGCAGATATTCCTGTTCAACCAGCTGTCGGTCAGCATCTACCTCTGTCCGCTCGTCTACGTGGCGTTCGTGCTGCTGCTGCCGCTCGAACTGCCGCACGCCCTCGTGCTGCTCGGGGGGCTGGCCTCGGGCGCGGTCATGGACTGGACGATGGGCACGGCCGGGATCAACACCGCGGCCACGGTGCTCCTGGCATTCCTCCGCCCCCACGTCCTGCGGCTCCTCTGCCGCCGCGACGACGCCCGCGAGGAGGGCGTGCCCTCGGTCGAGCGGCTGGGAAAGGCCGTCTTCCTGAACTACCTCGCGGTGCTGGTCCTCATCCACCACGCGCTGTTCTTCGCACTGGAGTCGCTGTCGGGACAATACCTCCTGCAGACGATCCTGCGCACGATCGTGAGCGGCACGGCGACCGTGGGCTTCTGCTGGCTGATCGCCCGATTGTTCACCTCCAAACTTTCGGTACGGATATGACGACGGGACGCGACGGCTTCGCCCGCATGCGCACGCTGCAATATGTCGTGCTCATCATCTTCGGAACGATCGGGCTGCGCCTGGCCTATCTCCAGCTCATCGACCGGCGCTACGGCGAACTGGCCAAGGCCAACACGCTCCGCCACGTAGTCCAGTACCCGCCGCGGGGCGAAGTGTTCGACCGCAACGGCGAATACCTGGTGCAGAGCCGCGAGTGCTACGACCTGATGGTGATCTACCGCGAAATGGACAAGGAGGGCTTCGACACCGCACGCATGTGCGGCGTGCTGGGCATCGAACCGGAAAAGCTGCGCAAGGAGCTGGCCAACGCCCGCATGCAGCCCCGCATCCCGCACATGGTCGCCAACTTCATCCCCAAAGAGAAGAAGCTGCTCTTCGACGAGTGCGATTTCCGGGGATTCTTCACCATCTACCGCACCGTCCGCCAGTATCCCCGCAAGGTGGGAGGCAACCTGCTGGGATACGTGGGCGAGGTGAACCGGGAGATGCTCAGACGCTATCCCGAATACAAACGCGGCGACTACATCGGCATGAGCGGCGTGGAGTCGGCCTACGAGCCGCTGCTCAAAGGCCGCAAGGGCGTGAAGCTCCAGGAGGTAGACACGCACGGCGCGGTCAAGAACTCCTACATGAACGGACTCTACGACTCGCTGGCCGAACCGGGTAAATACCTGGTCTGCACGATCGACGCCCGGCTGCAGCTCTTCGCCGAGGAGCTGATGAAGGGCAAGGTGGGCGCCGCCGTGGCCATCGAACCGTCCACGGGCGAAATCCTGATGATGGTCTCGTCGCCGACCTACGACCCCGACGAACTGGTCGGCCGCGAACGGGGCAACAACTACATGAAGATGCTCCACAACAAGCGGCGCCCGCTCTACAACCGCGCCGTCAGCGCCCGCTATCCGCCGGGCTCGACCTTCAAGCTGGTTCAGGGGCTGATCGGACTGCAGGAGGGGGTGCTGCGCCCGTCGGACCTGCACCCCTGCCACATGGGCTACCAGGTGGGGCGGCTCAGCATGAAATGCCACGCGCACGCCTCGCCGCTCGATCTGCGCTTCGCCGTGGCCACGTCGTGCAACGCCTACTTCTGCTATGTCTTCCGCGACATCCTGGACAACCCGAAATACGGAGGCGTGAAAAACGGCTTCGACCGGTGGAAGGAGTACGTCAAGAGCTTCGGCTTCGGCCGCAAGCTGGGTTCCGACTTCCTCGGCGAGGGCAACGGCTACGTCCCCGACCGCGCGTTCTACGACCGGCGCTACCGCGGCTCGTGGAACTCGCTGACGGTGCTCTCGCTCTCGATCGGCCAGGGCGAGCTGGGCTGCACGCCGCTGCAGATGGCCAACCTGGCGGCCATCGTCGCCAACCGGGGCTATTACTACATCCCCCACATCGTCCGCAAGATCGAAGGACAGGATTCGCTCGACCGCCGCTTCTACGAGAAGCACTACACGCTGGTCGACCCGCGCCATTTCGAACCGATCGTCGAAGGCATGTGGCGGGGCGTGAACGTGGGCGGCACCTCGACCGCGGCGCGGCTCGAAGGGCTCGACGTCTGCGGCAAGACCGGCACGGCCCAGAATCCCCACGGCCGCGACCACTCGACCTTCCTCTCGTTCGCCCCGAAGAACGATCCGAAGATCGCCATCTCGGTCTATGTCGAAAACGGCGGATTCGGCGCCTCGGCTGCCCTGCCCATCGCCAGCCTGATCGAAGAGTACTACCTGACGGACACGATCCGGCGCCCGCACCTGGTCGACTACGTGAAAAACATGAACATCTATTACCCCGCCTATGACCGCTGACCGAGCCAACGGAATCTTCGCCGGCATCGACCGCGTCGCCATCCTGCTCTACGTATCGATCGTCCTGGCGGGATGCCTGTCGATCTTCTCGGCCTCGTACGACGAGACCTCCGCCGACCCGTTCGCCTTCTCGCACTTCTACATGAAGCAGCTCGTGTGGGTGGGGCTGGCCTGGGGCGCGGGGCTGATCGTGCTGCTGCTCGACGAGCGGTTCTACCACATGTTCGCCTACCCCGCCTACTTCGCCGGCATCTGCCTGCTCCTGGGGACCCTGGCCTTCGGCAGCACGGTACACGGCGCCAAGGCCTGGTTCAAGTTCGGCAGCTTCGCCGTGCAGCCCGTAGAGTTCGCCAAGATCGCCACGGCGCTCGCCGTGGCCCGCATCATGAGCAACTACACCTTTTCGATCGGCCGCATCAGCGACCTGGCGAAGGTCGGGGCGATCATCTGCCTGCCGCTGCTGATCATCATCCTGCAGAACGACACCGGCTCGGGCGTGGTGCTCTGCTCGTTTCTCTTCGTCCTCTACCGCGAAGGACTGAACAAGTGGCTCTGCATCCCGCTGCTGCTCATCGCGGCGCTCTTCGTCACGTCGTTCCTGCTCTCGCCGCTGACGCTGCTCGTGCTGCTGATGCTGGTCTGCACCTTCTCGGAGATCATGATGAGCGGCCAGTGGCGTTCGCGCATCGTCTACCTGGCCGCCCTCGCGCTGGCCGCCGCGCTGCTGTTCGTCGTCATGGCGCTGCTGACACCGGGCACCATGTCGTTCTACCACTGCCTGCTCACGGTGACGCTCGCCTCGCTGATCGTCGTGGCGGTCTACGCCTACCGCCAGAACCTGCCCAACATCCTCGTCACGGCGGGGCTGTTCGTCTGCTCGCTGGCATTCCTGGCCTCGACGGACTACCTGTTCGAGAAGCTCCAGCCCCACCAGCAGAAGCGCATCCACAGCTTTCTGGGCATCATCAGCGAACCGTCGGGCGCCGACTACAACGTCAACCAGTCGAAGATCGCCATCGGTTCGGGCGGCCTGACCGGCAAGGGGCTGCTGCAGGGGACCCAGATCAAATACGGCTTCGTCCCCGAGAACCATACCGACTTCATCTTCTGCACGGTGGGCGAAGAGTGGGGATTCATCGGCACGACGGTCGTGCTCTCGCTGCTGTGCCTGCTGATTCTGCGGCTCATGCGCATGGGCGAGCGTCAAGAGGAGCCTTTCGGGCGCATCTACTGCTACTGCGTGGCGGCGATCCTGCTGTTCCACGTGCTGGTGAACGTGGGCATGACGATCGGCCTGATGCCCGTGATGGGCATTCCGCTGCCGTTCATGAGCTACGGGGGTTCGTCGCTCATCGCCTTCACGATCCTGCTGTTCATCGCCATCCGGCTGGATGCCTCGACACGTCAATTTTCGCTGGACAATTTCTGAAACCATGATCCGACAAACACAGCCGCCCGCATACGATCCGAAGGGCCTGTCCGAACAGGAGGCGATCGAAAGCCGCCGGGCACACGGAGACAACGTCATCACGCCGCCGGCCGAAGAGTCGGCCTGGAAACTGCTCGCCGAGAAATTCCGCGATCCCATCATCCGCGTGCTGCTCATGGCCGCGGCGCTCTCGCTGGCGATCGCCTGCGTCGAAGGAAACTTCACCGAACCGGTGGGGATCCTGTGCGCCATCGTGCTGGCGACGGGCGTGGGCTTCTGGTTCGAACGGGACGCCATGCAGCGGTTCCGGCGGCTGAACCGGGTGAACGACGACATCCCGGTGAAGGTCGCACGCGACGGCTCGATCCGCGAAATTCCGCGGCGCGACGTGGTCGTGGGCGACGTGATCCACATCGAAAGCGGCGATACGGTGCCGGCCGACGGCATCCTCGTCGAGGCGGTGTCGCTGCACGTCGACGAATCGACCCTCACGGGCGAGCCCGAGACGGGGAAAACCGCCGATCCGGCCCACTTCGACCCCGAAGCGACCTACCCTTCGAATGCGATGCTGCGCGGCACGGTCGTGACCGACGGCTACGGGGTCTTCGTGGCCACGGCCGTGGGCGACGCCTCCGAAGCCGGACGCGTCACCGAGCAGGCCTCCGTCGCGAACGACGAACCCACGCCGCTCGACCGCCAGCTGACCCGGCTGTCGCACCTGATCGGCAAGGCCGGCATCGCGCTGGCCGCCACGATCTTCGCGGTCATGCTCGTCAAGTCGTACCTCGCGGGATCCCTCTCCGACGGCAGCTGGCTCGAGACCTCGCAGGAGGTGCTCCATATATTTATGGTATCGGTAGCGATCATCGTCATGGCCGTCCCCGAGGGGCTGCCCATGTCGATCACCCTTTCGCTGGCCATGTCGATGCGCCGCATGCTGCGGACGAACAACCTGGTGCGGAAGATGCACGCCTGCGAAACGATGGGCGCCGTGACGGTCATCTGCACAGACAAGACCGGCACGCTCACGCGCAACCGCATGTCGGTCTCGGCCGTAGAGCACTACGACGACCTCGCGCCGAAAGCCTTCGCCGAGCTGATCGCAGCCAACAGCACGGCCTTTCTCGACCGCGACGGAGGCGTCGTCGGCAACCCCACGGAGGGTGCGCTGCTCGACTGGCTCAGCCACCGGGGCGAGGACTACGCCGCGTTGCGCGAAGGGGCGCAGATCGTCGACCGGCTGACCTTCTCGACCGAACGGAAATACATGGCCACGATCGTCGAGAGCGGCATCTCGCATCGGCGCCTGCTGCTGGTGAAGGGGGCGCCCGAGATCGTCCGCCGGCTGTGCGCGCCCGATGCGCGCGACGCGCAGATCGAGCGGCAACTGCTCGGTTATCAGAACCGGGGCATGCGGACCCTCGCGTTCGCCTGGGCCGAAACGACGGCCGCACACTGCGACGAGGCCGTGGCGCAGGGCGGCCTGCGCTTCTCGGCCGTGGCGGCGATCGCCGATCCGGTGCGCGAGGACGTGCCCGAAGCAGTGAAGCGATGCCTCGACGCAGGCATCGCGGTGCGGATCGTCACGGGCGACACGACGGCGACCGCCCGCGAAATCGCACGGGAGATCGGGCTGTGGGACGACGCCTGCGACCGCGATGCCTCCTGCTGCACGGCGGGCGGCGACTTCGAATCGCTCCCGGAGGCCGACGCCGAACGATGCGCCGGCTCGATCCGCATCATGTCGCGCGCCCGGCCGCTGCAAAAACACCGGCTGGTCCGGATGCTGCAAAAACGGGGCGAGGTGGTGGCCGTGACGGGCGACGGCACGAACGACGCCCCGGCGCTCAAATCGGCCGACGTGGGTCTCTCGATGGGATCGGGAACCGCCGTGGCCAAGGAGGCCTCGGACATCACGCTGCTCGACGACTCGTTCGCATCGATCGCCACGGCCGTGATGTGGGGGCGCTCGCTCTACCGCAACATCCAGCGGTTCGTCCTGTTCCAGCTGACGATCAACTTCGCGGCCATCGTGATCTGCTTCGTCGGGGCGCTGATCGGCAAGGAGCTGCCGCTCACGGTGGTGCAGATCCTCTGGGTCAACATCATCATGGACACCTTCGCGGCCATGGCCATGGCGTCGCTGCCGCCCGACCCCGAAGTCATGCGCGACAAGCCCCGGTCGAGAGACGAGTCGATCATCACCCCCGCCATGGCGCGCACGATCTTCGCCTGCGGCGCGGTCATCATCGCCGTGCTGCTCGGCATGCTGTGCCGGTGGACGGTTTCGGGCGGTCTGGACGAGCGGCGGCTGACGATCTTCTTCTCCACGTTCGTCTTCCTGCAGTTCTGGAACATGTTCAACGCCCGCGGCTTCGAAACCCGCCATTCGGTCTTCGGCTTCTGGAAGGGATGCCGCGAATTCTTCCTGACGCTAGCGGCCATCGCCGTCGGGCAGGTGCTCATCGTAGAGTTCGGAGGCGAAGTGTTCCGCACGGTACCGCTCAGCGCGAGCGAATGGGGCCGGATCATCGGCTACACCTCGCTGCTGGCCCTGGGCGGCGAGGCCGTGAGAGCCTGGCGCCGCCGGCGGAACCGCAGCGGGGCGCGGACGCAGTGACCGGAAAAAGCTGCGGACGCATCCTCCGGCTCCCGCGGAGATACGCGTCCGGACGGAGACGCACGCACCGGCATCCTGCGCGCCGGCTCCGTGCGCGGATCGTGCCGATCATTTTCGGGCCGCGATTTGTATATTCCCGGAGTTTTACGTACCTTTGGAGTGTATATGTTGGAGTTCACCGGGATTTATGGCCGATAAACGCGTGATAACGAACCTCGAAGCGCTGGTCCGCAGACTGATCGACGAACATCGGAAGTCGAGTGGGACCGTTCGGGAACTGACGGCCGAACGGGATTCGATCAAGGCCGAGAACCGCGCATTGCGCGAACGGGTCCGATCGCTCGAAAAAGACCTGGCGCGCAAAGAGCTGACCGAAGGCCTGACCGGCAGGAGCTCCGACAGAGACAAGGCGAAAGCACGCGTCAACCGGCTGATGCGGGAGGTGGACAAGTGCATCGCGCTGCTCGGCAGTCCCGGAGAGGACGCCGGGAAGGATGTGTGAGAAAGAGATAACCGAGACGCGAAATGGCCAAACAGTCGATCAAGCTCAAAATTGCGAACAAACCCTACTCGTTCTCGATCGAAAGCGAAAAAGAGGAACTCTATCGCCTGGCCGAACGGGAGGTCAACGAATACATCACGTCGATCAAGCGGAACAACTTCCAGGGCTGGACGGATGTGGACTATTTGGGAATGGCCGTACTGAAATTCGCGATCAAGCATGCGGAGCTGCGCCAGAGCCGCGAAATCGGCGACGAGGATCTCCGGGAGCTGAAACGGCTCGAAACCGAGATCGACGACTACCTGTCGCGCCCCGAGGTCTGACGCTCCGGCCGCGGCCGGCAGGGCGCACGGAGACGAAAAACGGAGAGAAAGCCCCGATTTCCGGACGCCCGGACAATATCGGCCGGCAGCCGGACGTTGACTGAATGCAGGGAGCGCCGGCGACAAGGCATCCGCCGACCGGAGCGCGGAGCCGGAGAGAAGAGGCTCCCGGGCGGCCAGCGGAAAAGGCCGGCAGATCCGGCCCGAACGGCGCCAAACGACACGGAGCCGGAGAGACAGGCCGCAGCGCCGATAAAAAAGAAAAAAACGGTCCGTACGACCGATGCTCGCCCGGCGAGCGCACCGAGGTTCTTTTACATAATACGAAGAAAATCTACCCGCATAGATTCCTTCAAGCTTTGCGAAACTGAACACTAATTACATCGGGGCAACTCCCGGGCGTTTCAAAACCAGGCCTTGACCCGCGAGGGTGCACGCTGCGGCGTGCCGTTGGAAGGTTGCGATTGTCGGAGCCCCCGCACTTGACTTATCGGCAGATTCGTCAAACAAGAGCAAGGAATCCTATGCGGTTTTTTATGGATACACATTAATAACCTAAATAATAACAACACAGAGAGATGATGGGTACCTACATTTTGATAGCCTGCATCTCCGCCATCGTCGGCATCGCCATCTACGCGGCGATCACCAGCTACGTGATCCGCAACAACATGAAGAAACGTTGCGAAGCCACGATCAAAGAGGCCGAGGCCGAAGGCGAGATGATCAAAAAGGAGAAGATCCTCCAGGCGAAAGAGAAGTTCATACAGCTCAAAAGCGAACACGACCGCCAGATCAACGAGCGCAACCACAAGGTCGCCCAAAGCGAACAGCGGGCCAAGCAGATCGAAGCCAACCTGCAGAACCAGCAGCGCGAACTGGAGAACAAGGTCAAGGAGAACAACCGGCTGAAAGAACAGATGCAGAATCAGCTGCAGCTGCTCGAACACAAGAAGGAGGAGGTCGACCAGATGAAGCGCGAGCAGAACGCGCGGCTGGAGCAGATCTCGGGGATGAGCTCCGAGGATGCCAAGAACATCCTGGTCGAGAACATGAAGGCCGAGGCCAAAACCGAGGCGGCGGCCTACATCAACGAGACGATCGAGGAGGCCAAGATGACCGCCGCCAAAGAGGCCAAACGCATCATCGTAGCCTCGATCCAGCGTGTGGCGACGGAGACGGCGATCGAAAACGCCGTCACGGTATTCAACATCGAAAGCGACGAGGTGAAGGGCCGCATCATCGGCCGCGAAGGGCGCAACATCCGCGCCCTGGAGGCTGCGACGGGCATCGAGATCATCGTCGACGATACGCCCGAGGCCATCATCCTCAGCGGGTTCGATCCGGTGCGCCGCGAAATCGCCCGCCTGGCGCTGCACCAGCTGGTGACCGACGGCCGCATCCATCCCGCCCGCATCGAGGAGGTCGTCGCCAAGGTCCAGAAACAGATCGAGGAGGAGATCGTCGAGGTCGGCAAACGCACGGCGATCGACCTGGGAATCCACGGACTGCACCCCGAGCTGATCCGCATGGTGGGCAAGATGAAGTACCGCTCCTCCTACGGCCAGAACCTGCTGCAGCACGCCCGCGAGACGGCCAACCTGGCCGGCATCATGGCGGCGGAGCTGGGCCTCAACCCCAAAATCGCCCGCCGCGCAGGTCTGCTGCACGACATCGGCAAGGTGCCCGACGACGAGCCCGAACTGCCGCACGCAATCATCGGCATGAAGCTGGCCGAGAAATTCAAAGAGAAGCCCGAGGTATGCAACGCCATCGGCGCCCACCACGACGAAGTGGAGATGTCGTCGCTCATCGCCCCGATCATCCAGGTGTGCGACGCCATTTCGGGCGCACGCCCGGGCGCACGCCGCGAAGTGGTCGAGAGCTACATCAAACGACTGAAGGAGATGGAGGACATCGCCCTGTCGTATCCGGGCGTGCAGAAGACCTACGCCATCCAGGCGGGCCGCGAACTGCGCGTGATCGTCGGATCGGACAAACTCTCGGACGCCGAAGCGGAGAGCCTGTCGCACGACATCGCCAAAAAGATCCAGGACGAAATGACCTATCCGGGCCAGGTGAAGATCACGGTGATCCGCGAGACCCGCGCCGTGGCCTACGCCAAATAGGAACGCCCGGAGCCGGGCTCCAGACCGGTCCGCAACGGCCGCACGAAGAGGGTGCCTGTTTCGGGGCATCCTCTTCGTCGTTTTCCGGAATCCGACCCGCGGACGGGCCCGGACCGCCGGCGGCGCATCCGACGCATCGGACGGGCAGCCCCTCCCGGACATCCGGCCGCGGCGGCTCCGCACATACTCGAATACCCGCTGCCACGGACACGCGCCGTCCCGTCATACGGCGGAGCGGCCGCACCCGCACCGGACGGCCGTTTCCACAGCCTCCGCACGCCACCATCGGCCGGCGCACGAACAATCCCATCGCCCCATGATGAAACCTTCAGCCTCGCTTGCGGCCTACATCGAAACGGAGATCATCCCCCGCTACGCCGCATTCGACCGCGCCCACGGCATCGACCACGTGCGCACGGTCATCGCGCAGAGCCTCGACCTGGGCCGCCACTACCCCGTCGATCCGGACATGGTCTACGCCATCGCGGCCTATCACGACACGGGGCTCGTCGCCGGACGCGAGCGCCACCACCTGGTCTCGGGCGAGCTGCTGGCCGCCGATGCGCACCTGTGCCGCTGGTTCTCCGAGGAGCAGCTCGCCACGATGCGCGACGCCGTGGAGGACCACCGCGCCTCGTCGGCCCGTGCGCCGCGCACCCTCTACGGCCGGATCGTCGCCGAGGCCGACCGCTGCATCGACCCCGAGACCATTCTGCGGCGCACCGTCCAGTACGGCCTGGCCCACTGCCCGGCCCCGGACCGCGAAGCGCACTTCAGGCGCTGCGTCGAACACCTCGAAAACAAATACGCCGAGCGAGGGTATATCCGGCTCTGGATTCCCGAATCGGGCAATGCGCGCAAACTGGAAGAGCTGCGTGCGCTGATCCGCGACAAGGAACGGCTGCGCAGCCTGTTCGACGCGATCTTCACGCAGGAGAGCGCCTCCGGATCGCGCTGAGGCCGGTCCGGCCATCGGCTCCGCGACTCCGAAAAAGATCCGGCGACGGGAAAACCGGGCACCGCGGCTCCGGGAAGGCCCGGCGGCAGGAAGGCGGCAGGACATCGTCGCGCGCAGCCGAGCAGCCGGTCGCGAAGGTCCATGCGGCCCGGCTGCACGGAGCTCCGCATACGCCCCGGCACCCGCCGGTCACTCCGCGTCGTGCGGGAAATAGCGCATGAACTGCACGCGGCGGAACACGTCGTCGGCATCGCGGTCGCAATTCATGCGGCCGCGGAACTCCTCGACCGATCCGAAACCGTGGCGAAGCGCCCAGTCGTCGATATAACGGTCGATTTCGCCGATCGCCCCGTAACCCCGGCGGTGGATCGCCGAGCAGACCTGCACCGCCCGGGCCCCGCACAGCAGCGCCTTCACGGCCGCGGCTCCGTCGTGAACCCCCGTAGAGACCGCCAGGTCCAGCTGCGGCAGCGCCGCCGCACAGAGCGCCGTGCTGCGAAGCACGTTTCTCAGCTCGCCCGGTTCGCTGTAGGGATCCCCGCTGACGAAGGTCATACGCTCGACGTCGATATCGGGCTCGAAATAGCGGTTGAACAGCACCGCACCCCGCGCTCCGCGGGCCAGCAGCGCATCGGCCAGATGCAGCACGTTGGTCAGCCGCACGGGCAGCTTCACCGACACGGGAACCGGAACGGCCGCCACGACCCGCCGAACCGTATCGGCATAGGAGCGCTCCAGTTCGGCGGCAGAAAGGCGGCGGTCCGCCGGCTGGAAGAAGATGTTCAGTTCGATGGCCGCCGCGCCCTCCGCCGCCATCGCCGCGGCATAGTCGACCCACTCGGCCGAGGAGACGATGCAGTTGATGCTGGCGATGACCGGAATCTCCGTCGTCGCGGCATCGCGCACCAGGCGCAGGAACTCTTCGCGGTAGGCATCGCCCAGGTAACGCTCGAGGTACTCGCCCGCATCCCCCATGCCGGGCTGCGACACGCGTTCGAGTGCCGCGGCATGACGGAGGATCTGCTCCTCGAAGATCGATTTGAGCACCACGGCTCCGGCACCCTGTGCCGCGCACCGTTCGATGCGCGGAAGCGCGGCGGTATAGGGCGAACTGCTCACCACGACGGGACTCCGCAGCGGAATCCCCAGATAGGTCGTTTTCATCGGAAATGTTTTGCCGGCACCCCCGCTATTTTCATGCCGGGATTGCCGGCCGCCGCATCCGCCAGGTGCGGGCCTCAGGTGCACTGGCGGGCGACACCGGCGGGCGCAGAAAACGCGGGGCCCCGGCCTCAACGGCAGAGCCCCGCGCATCCGGACCGCCCGGAGAACGGCCGTCAGAACCGGAATCCCAGCGTGACGGCCAGGGCGTGGCGGTCGATGTCGGTAGTGAACTCGTCGCTGGCATTCACCTCGATCAGCTGTCCCGTCGCCGTGTCGTACTCGTCCGCGTAGTAGAGCGCATAGGCGGTCATCGCGGTCGTCTGGTAGCTGTAGGCGACGTCGAGCACGACGCTCCGCGAGAGGAGGAACCCCACGCCGGCGCCGTAATAGGTGATCCGCTTGGCGATCGGCGACGAAAGCTGCGTATGCCTGTCCTGCAGCCACGAACCGCTGACGCCGAATCCGGCGCGCAGCGAGACGACCGGCACGGGCTTGAACTCGGCGCCCACGCGCAGCGTATTGGCCCCCTTGAAGACCGAGCGGAACGTATCGTCATAGCTCCCGGACGGAACGCCGGACGGCGTATCCTTCACCCGGATGCCGTTGTACCACGCCCGTTCGTAATCCACCGCGATCACGCCCCGCGAGCCGAACGCATACGAGACGCCCAGCAGCAGCCGCGAGGGCGAGATGAACGACCAGCTGTTCGGGCCGTCGTCCTGCAGCAAGGGGGTCTGCATCTCGAGCGGGATATACCCGTCCTTGTCGGGCGTCACGTCGGGATCCGTATGGCGGTTGGCGTAACTCAGCGAGGCCATCGCCCCCTGGTACTTCCGGTCGAACGAATAGTAGGTCGGCGTGTGGAACGCCGCGCCGATCCGCAGGTTCTCGATCGGCCGGTAGGTCACGCCCAGCTTGAAATTCACGCCCGTACCCTCCGTAACGACGGCCTGGTTCAGTTTGGAGTAGAGCAGCTGGTAATCCAGATCGGGCGCGACGCCCTCGGGGTTCCGGTCGCTCGGCGTAGGATAGGTATAGTCCTCGGCGTAATAGTACTCCTTCTTCTGGTAGAGACTCTGGATGCCGATCGTGGCGCCGACATAGACCTTGTTGCCGATGTTGGCGCCCAGCGACAGCGCATATTCGCCCAGCGAACCGCGGCTCTGCACGGTCGAATACTGCCCGATGTCGATGTGATGCGCGCCGTCGGCGGGATCGTAGCGGTCGCTGCTGATCCACGTCGGGCTCCACATCCCGTCGTTGTCCGGGTCGTCGATCAGTGCGCACTTGTATCCCAGCACCGCAGGCCAAAGGTTGGCGTCGAGCCGGTTCCAGTCGAGGTTGTTGCCCCGGATGCTGTTCTGCGTCAGCGGCGAATAGCGCATCTGCATGGCGTACATGTCGGCGATCGATCCGACGTTGCCCGTCCGGAAGAACGACGTGCGGTAGTTCAGGTCGGCCAACCGGTTGTAGCCGAAGCCCACATTGAGGCTCACCAACCGCCCCGTTCCCTCGTAGGCGTTGATTACCAGTCCGATATTTCCCAGCGAGAAGCGGTCGCGGCTGTTCTTGCCGTACGCGGCGGCACTGTTCTCCGCCCGGGCGAAGTTCATCAGCGGCGTGACGGTCAGCTCGCTGCGGCGGAACATGCCCAGTCCCGCCGGGTTGATCGACATCGACGAAAGGTCGGCGCCCAGCGACGTGAAGGCGCCCGCCATGGCCATCGAACGCGCCGTCCCGAAGTTGAACTGCGTCTGCGAAAGCTCGAACAGATCGCCCGGCATCACGATGTCCTTGTCGACCATCAGCCCGCCCGTCCGCAGAGCCGTGGTCTGCGCCGAAGCGGAGGTGCCGGTCATGAGCGCCAGCAGCCCGCCCCACATGCAAAAGAATCCTGAAATTTTCATACCTGCCATTTTATCGGGGCGATCGGACATCGTGCGCCCCGTTCTCTACGCGCGCCGCACCCCGCAGCGTACCTGCGCGCAAATTTCCGCTCCTGCGGCCCTCCCGGCCGAGCCCCCGCCTCGGGACCGTACTGCCGGCCGGCGGCGTCTCCGCCACCCGAAGCCGCCGCAAAGTCCCCGCACGGAAGCCTCCGCGAATCGGGCTAACGGCCTCCGGCATTGCGTCCGCCGGAGCTGCCGCCGGACGAGCCTCCGCGCGTGCCGCCCCCGTACGAACCGCCTCCGTACGAACCGGTCGAACCGCCGCGGTTGAACGAGCTGCCCGAGTTGCCCCGGTCGTACGAAGAAGCGCCGGAGTTGCCGCGGTTGAACGACGAACTGCCCGAACCGCCGTTGCGATCGAACGACGAATTGCCCCGGTCGTACGCGCCGCCCCGGTTGAAGGTGGTCGAACCGCCACGGTTGTTCCTCACGCCGCTGCCGCGGCTGCCGCCCGATCCGACCCCGCGGTCGTACGTCGCATTGCCGCGGCCGCCCGGCTGCGCGGCGTTGCCTCGCACGCCGAAGTCGAAGCGCGTCGCGTTGCGGTTGAACGACGACGCCCCGTTGCCCGGACGCGAACCGTAGTGCCGCCCGCCCGAGGGCGACACGTAGGGCGACGGACGCCGCACGATATTCGGCGCATAGGGTTTGCCGTGCACATGGCCGGGACCGTGTCCGGGCGCCCATGCGGGTCCCCAGCCCGGACCCCACCAGGGGCTGTTCCAACCATAGTGCCAGGGATCGTACCACGTGTTCCACCCGAGGCTCCAGCCCCAGCTGCCGATCGAAAGTCCGAAGTTCCACGGCCGGTAATACGGGCCGTAGTTCCAGCCCCAGTACCACGGATCGGCATAGACCACCGAACCGCCCCACGCGCCGAACATCGAGGTGATGTATTTGGGCTCGACCCACACCTGATCGCCCGAGACGACGATGTTGTAGAACGCGGGATCGTAGGCCGTCACGTAGTTGAACGCCCCGCCGTAACGGAAATTATAGTAGCTCGACGGCAGCCGGTAGGTCGGCGACTCGAAACCGCGCAGACGCCGGGCGTAAGCGCTCTCGTAGGTGTCGGCCAGCACCTCGTCGTAGGGGTTGGCATAGTACTCCTGTTCGGCCGCGGCGGCACGCGCCTCGGCGATCCGCGCCTCCCACTCGGCCTTGCGCGCCTCGGCCGCAGCCTTCTCGGCTTCGGCCTTCGCCTGCCGCTTACGGGCGATCGCGACCTGATCGTGCGTGCCATACATATCGTCGACATAACCGCCCGAAGCATAATATGCGGAGCTGCAGCCGACTGTCGAAGCCGCCAGCACCCACATGCAGACCATCATTTTCAAGTTTTTCATAACACATCCGTTTTGCTTCGGTTACTCTTTTATATAGGTAACGAAAACCGTACCGGTTTTAGTATATCCCGTTCCGACGCACGGCCGGTTCCGATCGGTCGTCCGCACGCGCCGGAAGAGCCAGCCGTCCGTTGTCAGGCACGCCTCCGGCCAAAGTTACGAATAAGCGGGGGCAAAAACAAGTCCGTCCGCATTTTGCCGGGCGGAATCGGCGGCAGTGCAGCCAAAGACAGGCGAATTCGAGCGTCGAAACGCACGCCGCGCCGGTCATGCCGGCCCCGGGGACGGCCGCGTTTGCCCGCATCGAGCGGCCCGCATCGAAAAAACCGGCATCCGGGATGAACTTTTTCGGGATTTTTCGCACGGAATAAGAAAAAATATGTATATTTGCAGTCCCGAAACCCAAGTTTCCGCACGGGCGAAGGGAGACGATCGGAGAGATGCCGGAGTGGTCGATCGGGCCGCACTCGAAATGCGGTGTACGGGCAACTGTACCGGGGGTTCGAATCCCTCTCTCTCCGCAGAAAGCGACGGACAGCATCCGTCGCTTTTTTCATATCCTCGCCGCACGGAGCCGGAGCGCGCATTCGAAAACGCGGATCTTCCGGTCCGGCCGCGCAGTCCCGCCGACGATCGCCCCGGCCCTGCGATCCGCAGGACCGGACGAACCCGCGGGCCCCTCCCCCAAAACGAAAATCCGCGAGACCGGAAAAATCTGCGGCCCGGCCCGGAGAATCCGGAACCGGGCCGCAAACCGATTGCATTCCGCCCGTTCGCCGGCATACCCTACGCCTTGCGCACGATACGCACGGTCGCCTGCGTGGACTGGCACACGAAGATCCGCGGTCCGCGGGCGTACTTGTTCCACAGCGCCTCGGTATAGCCGCGAATGGTCAGCAGCTCCATCTGTTCGGCCTTCATCACGTCGAACCCCGCATCGCGCAGTGCGACGACCGCTTCGTCGATGTGCCACGTCCGGTCGATGCACAGGCTCAGGTTGACGGCCGAATTGTGAATCAGATTGGTCTTGATGCGGAACCGCTCCAGCAGCGCGAAGATCGTGGCGAACTTCTCCTCCAGCACGAACGAGAAGTCGCGCGACCGGATCGTCAGCAGCACCTGGTCCTTCTTGAGGATGAGGATCGGCACCTGCACGGGCGCCGACATGCCGCGGATGACGGTCCCGGGCTTGCGCTTGTCGCCGAACGGCCGCACGTAGAGCGGGATGTTCTTGTTCTGCAAGGGTTTGATCGTCTTCGGATGGATGATCTGCGCCCCGCTGTAGGCCAGTTCGATCGTGTCGAGGTAGTTCAGCTCGGCGATCTGCTCGGCGTCGGGGAAGATCTTGGGATCGGCGTTCAGCACGCCGTCGACATCCTTCCACACCGACATCGACTCGGCATCGAGGATATGGGCCGCCACGGCCGCGGAGTAGTCCGAGCCTTCGCGCCCCAGGGTCGTCGTCGTGCCGTCGGGCGCCCCGCCGATGAACCCCTGTCCCACGTACACCGGCGCCGGACGTGCCTCGAGCGCCGCCCGCAGACGCGGTGCCGAAGCCTCGATGTCGACCCCGGCATCCTTGTGGCGCTGCTCGGTGAGCAGGCACCGCCGCATGTCGATCCAGGCATTCGTCACGCCCGCATAATTGAGATACTCGGAGATGATCGTGGTCGACACCAGCTCGCCGTAGGAGACGATGGCGTCGTACCACAGCTCGGCATCCTCCGGCCGATAGACCGTCTCGTTCGCGATCGTCTCCAGCTCCCCGAAGAGCGCCTCGACCCGATCGAGCCGTTTCGGTCCGTGCCACAGCTCGCCGACGATCGCCGCATGGTATTCGCGCAGTTCGCCGATCGTGGCCAGCGACGCCGCCCGATCGCCCCGCTGCAGCCCGCCGAAGACCCGCTCCAGCGCGTTGGTCGTCTTGCCCATCGCCGATACGACGATGAACAGGTTGCGCTCGTCGTCGATGATTTTGCGCAGGTTGCGCACCCCTTCGGCATTGCGCACCGAGGCACCGCCGAACTTGTATACTTTCATCACCTTCGGTTTTTTCCGTTAACGCCGGCCACGCACGGCCGGCCCGCCGCACCTCGCGCCGCCGCTACCGGCGCACGTAGGGCACTCCGATGTTCTGGAACAGGAACGCATAGACGTCCGCCGCCTCGTCGATCCGCTTCGAGGTGGGTTTGCCGGCGCCGTGCCCCGCCTTCGACTCGATGCGGATCAGCACCGGGGCGTCGCCCGCCTGGCAGTGCTGCATCTGCGCCGCGAACTTGAACGAGTGGGCCGGCACCACGCGATCGTCGTGGTCGGCCGTGGTCACCAGCGTCGCCGGGTAGCTCACCCCCTCGCGGATGTTGTGCAGCGGCGAATACTTGTAAATATAGGCGAACTGTTCGGGATCGTCGCTCGACCCGTACTCCACGGCCCATCCCCAGCCGATCGTGAACTTGTGGTAGCGCAGCATGTCCATCACCCCCACGGCCGGCAGACACACGGCGTAGAGATCGGGGCGCTGCACCTCGCAGGCGCCGACCAGCAGGCCGCCGTTCGACCCGCCGGCGATGGCCAGCTTCGACGACGAGGTGTACCCTTCGGCGACAAGGTGCTCGGCCGCGGCGATGAAGTCGTCGAAGACATGCTGCTTGTTCTCGAGCATGCCGTCCTTGTGCCACGCCTCGCCGTACTCCGAGCCGCCGCGCAGGTTGGCCACGCAGTAGACGCCGCCCTGCTCCATGAACATCACGGCCGCGGGGCTGAACCCGGGCGTCAGGTTGATCTGGAAGCCGCCGTAGGCATAGAGATAGCAGGGGTTCTGTCCGTCCTTCTTCAGCCCCTTGCGGTACGAGACGAACATCGGCACCCGCGTGCCGTCCTTCGAGGTGAAGAAGAGCTGCTCGGTCGTATAGAGCGACGGATCGAAATCGACCTGCGGCGCTTCGTGGAGCGTCGACGCATCGGCCGCCAGGTCGTAGCGGTAGATCGTGGCGGGCGTGGTGTAGTTCGACAGGCTGTAGAACACCTGCGTGTCGTCGTCCTCGCCGACGAAGCCGCCCACCGTGCCGATGGCGGGCAGCGCCACCTCGCCCGCGAGCGTACCGTCGTAGCCGTAGCGGTAGACCTTGTTCTGCGCGTCCTCCAGATAGGTGACGAACAGGCTGCCGCCCACGGCGCTCACCGACTCCAGCAGGTTGCGGTCGTGTTCCGCGATGACGGTCGCGACCTCGTACGGCGCCCGCAGCCCGATACGCTTGAGCGCATAGTTCGAAGCCCCCTCGTTGGTGACGTAGTAGAGCGCGTCGTCGCGGTATTCCACGGGGGCGTAGTCATAGGCGAAGCCGGGCAGCAGAACGCGGAACCGCTCCTCGCCGACCTTTTTGCAGAGCACCTCGGTGCCCGACGTGCCCTCCGACGCCACGACGAAAAGCCACCGGCCGTCCTTCGACTCCCAGGCCGAGAAATAGCGCAGCGGATGCGCCGGATCCTCGTAGACGAGCCGGTCGGCCGACTGCGGCGTGCCGAGGCGGTGGTAGTAGACCTTCTGGAAGCGGTTCTGCGAAGAGTAGACGCCCTCCTCCGGCGCATCGTAGGCGCTGTAATAGAAGCCTTTCGAATCGGCCGTCCACGAAGCCCCCGAGAACTTCACCCACTCGATGCGGTCCGCGAGCAGCTTCCCGTCGGCGGTGTCCATCACGCGGATCTCCACCCAGTCCGACCCCGAGGCCGCCGTCGAATAGGCGCAGTAGGCGCCGTCCTCGGAGAACGAGACGCTCGCCAGCGCCACGGTGCCGTCCTCCGACAGGGCGTTGGGATCGAGGAACACCTCGCCCTCGGCACCCGGTTCGGCCGCGCGGTAGAGCACCGACTGGTTCTGCAGTCCGTCGTTGCGGTAATAGTACCACCAGTCGCCGTGGTGCACGGGCACGCCCGGTTTGGGATAGTTCCACAGTTCGGTCAGCCGCTCGCGGATCGCATCGCGGAACGGGATCTGCGCCAGGTAGTCCTGCGTCACGGCGTTCTCGGCGGCGACCCATGCGGCCGTAGCCTCCGAGGCGTCGTCCTCGAGCCAGCGGTAGGGATCGGGGACGTGCGTCCCGAAGTAGTCGTCCACCACGCTGCTGCGCTCCGCATCGGGATAGGGCATGCGTTTGATCTTCGTCATATTGTCGCAATTCGTAAAAAGGGCCGCAGCTCCCAGCACCGCAGCTACGGCAAACACGGTTCTCTTCATCGTCGTACGGGTTAAATTAACTCGGGCTCAAAGTTACGCAAAAAGTCGAGAACGAGGCGCTCCGGCGCGAATATTTTGCAGGGTCCGCCGGGCGTGCGGCGCCGGGAGGAGGCCTCGGCGGCGGCCGCCGCCGCGCAAATAAATCCGCACGCCGCATGCCGCACCTCGGAGATTTTGCGTAACTTTGGTCTCGGAAAAAACACGAAACATCATGTACAGCGAACTGAAACGAACGATCGAACAGGCCTGGGACGACCGCACGCGCCTGGCCGACGACTCCGTGGCGGCGGCCGTCCGGCAGGTCGTCGAGCTGGTGGACAAGGGCGTGCTCCGCACGGCCGAGCCCCTCGATCCCGAAACGGGCGAATGGCGGGTGAACGAATGGGTCAAGAAGGCCGTGATCCTCTACTTCCCCATCCAGCCCATGCGCAAGATGGAGGCGGGCGAACTGGAGTGGTACGACAAGATGGAGCTCAAACACGGCTACGACCGGCTGGGCGTGCGCGTCGTGCCCCACGCCGTGGCCCGCTACGGGGCCTACATCGCCCCGGGCGCCATCCTGATGCCCTCGTACGTCAACATCGGCGCCTACGTCGACACGGGAACGATGGTCGACACGTGGGCCACGGTCGGCTCGTGCGCCCAGATCGGGCGACACGTCCACCTGTCGGGCGGCGTGGGCATCGGCGGCGTGCTGGAGCCCGTGCAGGCGGCGCCGGTCATCGTCGAGGACCACTGCTTCATCGGATCGCGGTCGATCGTGGTCGAGGGGGCGCACATCGGCCGCGAGGCGGTGCTGGGCTCCAACACGGTCATCACCGGCTCGACCCATATCATCGACGTGACGGGCGACGAACCCGTGGAATACCGCGGCTACGTCCCGCCCCGCTCGGTCATCGTGCCGGGCAGCTACCGCAAGCGGTTTCCCGCCGGCGAGTACGACGTGGCGTGCGCCCTGATCATCGGCCGCCGCAAGGCATCCACCGACAAGAAGACCTCGCTCAACGACGCCCTGCGCGATTTCGGCGTATCGGCCTGACGCCGCATACGCCCCGACGCAACGGATCCTCAGACGAAAAAACACACCCCATGATCTGCCGCATCGACGAAACCACCTCCACCAACGACGAGGCCCGCAAGCCCGAATACCGCCACGGCGATGTCGTCTGGGCCGAACGGCAAACCGCCGGACGCGGCCAGCGCGGCCACACCTGGACCAGCCCCGAGGGGGAAAACCTCACCTTCTCGCTGGTGCTGGAGCCGCAGTTCCTGCCCGTCGCGGAGCAGTTCCTGCTGTCGGAGGCCGTAACCCTGGCGCTGACCGACACGTTCGCCTCGTTCGGGATCGGCACACGCATCAAATGGACCAACGACATCTATGCCGGCGACCGCAAGCTGGTGGGAATCCTGATCGAACACCGCTACTGCGGCAGCCGCCTCGGGCGGACGATCGTCGGGATCGGCATCAACGTCAACCAGACGCGGTTCGACCCGACGCTGCCCAACCCCGTTTCGATGGCGCTCTGCACCGGCCGCACCTTCGCGCGCGAAGCGGTGCTGGAGCGGTTCGCCGACTGCTGCACGGCCCGCTACGCCCAGCTCGAACGGGGAGAACGGAGCCGTCTGCAGGAGGAGTACCGGACCCGCATGTACCGGCTGGGCGAGACGCATCCGTTCCGGCTGCCCGACGGCACCCTCCTGCGCGCCGCCATCCAGGGGGTGCGGCCTTCGGGCGAGCTGATCCTGCTGCACGACGACGGAAGCCGGCACGAATACCTCTTCCGCGAAGTCGAGTTCGTCATCGGCAGCCGCTGACAAGCGCCAGCCGCCACGAACCGCCACGGACGCAGAAGGCGGACTACGCCCACCGCCCGATACCGCCCCCGCCCGCGGCGCCCGGCGCTCCGGCCCGGCGCACGGCCGGCCGCAGGGAATTTTTCGCCCCGGACACTTGCCGTTCCCGAAACAACGCTTATATTTGCATAATCATTGAAACAACAAGCACAAAACCGTACCATTATGAATGTACCTGCCAATCTGAAATACTCGAACGACCACGAGTGGTGTCGGATCGAGGGCGACACGGCCGTCGTAGGCATCACCGATTTCGCACAGAGCCAGTTGGGCGACATCGTCTTCGTCGACGTGCCGACCGTGGGCGAGACGCTCGCCGCAGGCGAGGTGTTCGGTTCGATCGAAGCGGTGAAGACCGTGAGCGACGCGTTCCTGCCCGTGGGCGGCGAGATCGTGGAGTTCAACGACGCGGTCGACGCCGACCCGGCCCTGGTCAACAAGGACGCTTACGGCGAAGGGTGGCTCGTGAAGGTCCGCATGTCGAATCCGGCCGACTACGACGCCCTGCTCACCCCCGAGCAATACGCCGAACTGATCGGATAGCACCGGTCGTCCGCAGCGGAGGCCGGCCGGACGCCGGTCTCCGGTAGTTCGTCATCCGCCTGCAAACGGCAGGCGGCCGTGTCGGTCATGCCGATCCATACGGGTCCGATCCGCCGACGATCGCCCCGCCGAAGTGAAATTCGGCGGGGCGATCGCGTTTTATCCGCACCGAAGCGACCGGCAAGCGAAGAGGTCCGCAGACAGACCGGCAGGCGGAAAGACCGGACCGGATGCCGATCCGGACGGCATTCCATCCGGCTTCCGCCTCCGACGGGAGAGCTCGAAGCCGCCGCACGTCCGAAAAAGCCGCCATACTTACGAATCGTAAGTATACATACCCGAATATCGACATATCGTAATCATATTTACCGAAACACATCATTCCCGTCAGCAAAAACCCCGCTACAGGCCCGATCGCACGCACGGTCCGTCTCCGGCGATTACGATCAGTAATCTCTTTTTAATATTGTATATCAACGAAAAGCGGCAAAAATAGCACTTATTCGAGCATCCGATACACAAATTTGCAATTTATTTATTATCTTGCTGCCCGAAGCTTATTGCAGGACGCGCAACAAGCCGTTGTTTACCCAATCAAAAAAACCAGTAAAGAATGAAGACATTCGCCTTTCGCATGCTCCTCGTGAGCGCACTCGCCGCCGTAGGACTCTCCTGCTCCGACGACAATTCGGACCAGGATTCCGGATTCGAACTTCCCGGTGAAGCACCCCGGGTAAAACTGCTCGACGTCAACGTCGACCGCAACACCATAAATATCACCATCGCTCCGGAAGACGCCGTCGAGTGCGCCTATCTGCTCGTCGCGAACGACACGGGAACGCCCTCGGACGAAGAGATCCTGACCTCGGGCGTCTCCGTCGACGCCTCCGCAGCATCCGAAGTCGTCCTCGCGGACCTCAAATACGAGACTCCCTACGCGATCGCCGCCGCCGTGAAGAACGAAGCGGGCATCACCGCATCCACCTCGCTCGTGCTCATCACCGGCAAGGACCCCTACGCTTCGGCCGGAGATCCCGCCAACACCTACATCGTCCCCAACCCCGGCGGGTACAGCTTCCAGACCAAACGGGTAAGCGGCACGCCGATCGAAGGCATCGCCAAGGTCGACTGGATCTGGGCGACCAAGGTATCGGAGAACGACACTCAGCAGCGGCTGATCTCCGACATCGCCTATGCCGACGGCAAGGGACCTTCAACGCCTCGGGCGAACGGGGCAACGCCGTACTCGCAGCGTTCAACGCCGACGGAACGGTGATCTGGACCTGGCTGATCTGGTGCACGGACCGACCGCAGACGATGGTCTTCTCGTCGGGAAGCCGATTCCAGGACCGCATCCTCGGCGCGACGGGCGCGACGAAGGAGGACGGCCGCAAGGCCTGGGGCACGATCCTCTACCAGTGGGGACGCTGCGTGCCGATCTTCGGCGGATACGAGGACGAATACGACAGCAACGGAGAGACCTTCAACGAGGCCCGCAAATGGACCGTCATGAACCCCGCGTACGGATTCGAATGGAAAGCGGTGTCCGAAAGCACGACAATCGAAGGCTCGTTCGCCGCACCCACGACCTTCTTCGCAGCCAGAGGAACCGGCCTCAACGGCTCGATCTACTCCTGGCTCGACCACGAGGACCGCACGCTGTGGCGCGAAGAGGAGAAGTCGGACTACGATCCCTGTCCCGCCGGCTACCGCCTGCCCGAACCGGACGACTGGGGCGACTGGAATGAGAAACTCGTTCCGGCATCCGATCTGAGCGGCGGCACCTACACCTACAACGGGAACACCGCCTGGTTCCCCGTGAGCGGCTGCGGCCGTGCATACGACACCGGAGAGTGCGTTCGCGGCTTGAAATCCCAGTTCATGCAGTGGAACGGCAGAGTCACCATGCGGAACGACATCGCTCCGGGCCGGCCCGAGTTCGACGAATATTTCCCATCGCGCGTGATCAAGGGGCTCGAAGGCAGCATCTCGAATGTCGACGCCATGGGCAACTACAGCTTCGCGCACGCGACACGTTGCGTGGAGATCAAATAAGCATCGGCCGAATACATCGCGAAAAGGCGAGCCGGGGACTTTCCCCGGCTCGTTTTTTTCGTCGTGCGGGCTCCGGCCGGGAGGATTCGCCGGACGCATCGTCCGCACCGGTCGGCCTCCGGCGGCAGGTTCCGCCCGCGGACGTACGGCAGACGAATAAAGCGGCAGCCCGCCCGGGCAGATGGGCGAGCAGCAGACAGACAGGCAGATGAACGGGCGGACAGAGGGCGGACCGTCAAGCAACCAAGCGCGGGCGCAGGCGGAAGAGCGGCCGAACGGCCTGCCCGGAGAGATCAACGGACAGGCGGCGGGTAAGCCGACAGCGCCCGGACATTACACGACAAGCATGCCATCCGGCCGGCGCATCGGGGTCGTACCGACGGCTCCGATCCCGGGCCACACGGCACGCCGGCCGACCCGCCGCTCCTCCGCAGCAAAAAAGGCCGCCCGGGGCGACCTTTCCGAACCCCGCAGCGGGGCGATATGTAAGCGGACCGAAGCGGCCGATCAGATGCTGATCTCCAGAATCTCGAAATGGAGCGTTCCGGCAGGCACCGTCACCTCCACCCTGTCGCCCTTCTTCTTGCCGAGCAGCGCCTGGGCGATGGGCGTCCCGATCGCCAGCTTGCCCTCGCGCAGGTTGGCTTCGTGTTCGGCGACGATCGTATAGGTGACCTGACGGTTGTTGTTGTGGTTGAGCAGCGTCACACGGCTCAGAATCTGAACCTTGCTCTTGTCGATCTTCGACTCGTCGATCACGCGGGCATTGGCGATGGTATCCTCCAGTTTGGCGATACGCATCTCCAGCAGTCCCTGCGCTTCGCGGGCCGCATCGTACTCCGCATTCTCCGAAAGGTCACCCTTGTCGCGCGCTTCGGCGATGGCGGCCGAAATCGCCGGACGCTCGACGGAGCGCATATGGTCGAGTTCATCCTTGAGCTTCTTATAGCCCTCCGCCGTCAGATAAATAATCTCTTTTGCCATAATAAACGTTAAAAAACAAGAATCCTGGCCCGCGAAGGCCAGAACCCCGTAACAATCATCTGAGACAAAGATAAAAAGGAATTTCCGATTTTCCAAATCTTTTTCCGGCGCGGCCACATTCGCGCCGTTTCGCGCACGTCCCGTTTTTTGGCATAAAGTATGCCGGCACGCCGGGCATGTCACTCGTCTCGCTACATCTGATCTGGACCGCGCTCGCGGCGCTCGTCATCACGCGCCAGCGGCGGGTCCCGGCCTCGGCGGCCGCATGGATCGCCATCGTGCTGCTGCTGCCCGTCGCAGGCACGCTGCTCTACGTGCTGGTCGGATTCAGACGCGACTTTCCGCCGGCCGCATCCCCCGCCGCACGCACGGACGCCGCGGACCGGCTCCAGCGGCTCATCGCCCGCAACTGCGGCTCGCAACTCCGGACGCACAACCGCATCGAGCTGCTCCACAACGGGAACAACGCCTTCTCGGCGCTGATCGCAGCCCTTCAGCGGGCCACCCGCACGATCCACATGGAGTATTACATCTTCCGCGACGACCGCATCGGCCGCACCATCGCCGACATCCTGCAGCGCAAGGCCCGCGCGGGCGTCGAGGTCCGCGTCATCTACGACGCGGTGGGGTCCGGAGGACTCACCCGCCGGATGCTCCGCGACATGCGCCGGGCCGGCATCCGCGCGGAAGCCTTCGGGCCGCTCGCATTCCCGTGGTTCACGCCCCGCGTCTGCCGCCGCAACCACCGCAAAATCGTCGTTACGGACGGCCGCATCGCATTTCTGGGTGGCATAAATATTGCAAAATACTACCTCGACGGCGACTGCTTGGGCAAGTGGCGCGACGAACATCTGCGCCTCGAAGGCGACATCGTCGGCGACCTGCAGCGGCTCTTTCTCGCCGACTGGGCCGCACTCACCGGCGAAAAACCGGATCCCGGCGTCCGCACGGCGCCCCGCACGGTCGCCGAACGACTCCCTATGCAGCTGGCATGGGCCGAAGAGGGCGCGTCGCGGCTGACGCTGGCGGAGGCTTTCGCCGCCGCGATCGTCCGCGCGCAGCGGACCGTCCGGATCTCGTCGCCCTACTTCATGCCGCCGGCGATCATCCTCGACGCACTGCGCATCGCGGCCCGCAGCGGCGTGCGCGTGCAGCTCATGATCCCCGCGTGCAGCGATTCGCGCTTCACCGACCTGGTATCGGAATCCTACATCGGCGACCTGCTCGACACCGGCGCCGAACTGTACCGTTACGACAACGGATTCCTCCACGCCAAGCTGCTGGTCATCGACGAGCAGACCGCCTCGGTCGGCACGGCCAACATGGACTACCGGAGCCTGCTGGAGAACTTCGAGGTCACGGCCTTCATCTACGACCGCCCGACCGCCCGCATGCTGGCCGCGACGTTCGACGAAGACCTGGCCGCCTGCCGCGCAGTCACGCCGGAGCAATGGCGCTGCCGCCCGCCCTGGCGGCGTGCGCTCTGCGACGCCCTGCGGCTGACGGCACCCCTGCTCTGAACGCCGGTCCGCCCGCAGGGCGCGGCACGGCAGAAGACGGCCGCCCCGCACGGCGGCCTCGGCGGACGGCACGCACCGTCCGCCCGGACAACGCTTACACCTTAATTCTGAAAGATAGACGCTTATGAAAAAAATTCTCGCACTTCTCTCCGCGCTTCTTTTCTTCTGCGGCGGAGCATCGGCCCAGCGGTTCCGGATCGGTCTGCGCGGCGGCATCAGTACGGTCAAACAGCACTTCGACCGCGTGTACATCGGCGACCGGAGCGTCGCCCCGGGCAAGGCGCAGGTGGGTTACGAAGCGGGACTGGTCCTGCGGCTGAACATCACGCGCCACATCCACCTGCAGTCCGAACTGAACTATGCGTTCGCCAACTACGACTTCCGGCTCGGCAACAGCCGGGACCGCGACCTGCGGATCCGGACCGAGCGGTTCGAGATCCCCGTGCAGCTGGGCCTCCAGTTCGGCGCCTTCCGCCTGTTCGGCGGCGCCGGATTCCGCGTGTCGCAAAGCGGGCGCAGCGACGACTCCCAGCAGCTGAAGGTCAGATTCAACGACGACGACATCGCCGTCATGGGCGGCGTCGGATTCAACATCCGGAAGTTCTTCTTCGATTTCCGGGTTTCGGGCTATCCCCGCTCGCACATCCGGAACACCTTCGTCTGCGACGGCGTGGCGCAGCGCGTCAGGGTCGACCGGTCGGTGACCTACGGCGGGTCGATCGGCTTCTTCTTCTGACGCCCGGGACAACCTCACGGAAAAGAGGCCGTCTCCTTCGGAGGCGGCCTCTTTTCGCAGGCAATAAAATTATTTGTGGATTCGTTAAATAATGTATAACTTTGCGCGATAAAGCGCGGTAAAAAAATCATCGATGAAGCGAATCTGTCCATATGCGATCCTGGCAGCGGCCGCCATTGCGGTACTGACCGGATGCGCAGGCGTCAACAGCCTGCTCAAGAGCGGAAAACCCGACCTGATCTACGCCAAGGCTCTCGAATTCTACGAAAAAGGCAAATGGTCGCGCGCTTCCACCCTTTTCGAAGGGGTGCAGCACTACTACTCGGGGACCTCGCGCGAGGACAGCATCTCGTTCTTCAACGCCCGCTGCAAGTACAAGAACCTCGACTACGACACCGCCTCGACCCTGCTGGACGAGTTCCGCCGCAAGTTCGGCCGGAGCGTCTTCATCGAAGAGGCCGAAGGCATGTATGCCATGTGCTTCTACAAGCTCTCGCCCGGCCCCACGCGCGACCAGACCATGACCGGACAGGCCATCATCGCCGTCAACGAATTCATGTCGCGCTACCCCGAGAGCAAATACATCGAGGATTTCAAGAATATCGACAAGGAGCTCACCCAACGGCTGCACGACAAGGCCTACATCAACGCCTACACCTATTATAAGATCGGGAAATACAAGTCGGCGATCATCGCGCTGAAGAACGCCCTGCGCAAATACCCCGAGAGCAACCACCGCGAAGAGATCATGTACCTGATCGTCGACGCGAGCTACCGGTTCGCCAGCAACTCGGTCGAGGCCAAGCAGATCGACCGCTACATGTCGATGCTCGACTCCTATTACTCGTTCATCGCCGAATATCCCGAATCGACGCACGTCAAGGAGTTGGACCGCATGGCCCGGCACGCCAAGGATTTTCTGGACAAGAACAAAAAAGACAACCTGTAGATATGGAGATCAAAAAGAACATTCCCAACAACACCGTGACCCGCAAGCTGGTCGATCTGGACAAGGAGACCGGCAATATCTATGAAACGGTAAATATCATCGCCCGCCGCGCCAACCAGATCTCGACCGAGCTCAAGACCGAGCTCAACCGCAAGCTGGCCGACTTCTCGTCGCCCACGGACACGATGGAGGAGACCTTCGAAAACCGCGAGCAGATCGAAATCTCGCGCTACTACGAGCGGCTGCCCAAGCCCGCCATCATCGCCACCGAGGAGTTCCTCGACGGCGAGCTGTTCTACCGCGAGGGCAAAGACGCCCCCGTCAAGGAGGCCTGATCCCTGCGCCGATGGAACTGGAAGGGCGCCGAATCCTGCTCGGCATCACGGGAAGCATCGCCGCCTACAAGGCGGCGCCGCTCTGTCGTCTGCTGAAGACGGCGGGGGCCGACGTGCGCGTGGTGATGACCCCGCTGGCCAAGCAGTTCATCACGCCGCTGACCATGGCGACCCTCTCGAAACATCCCATTCTGGTGGAGTTCTTCGACCCCGAAAACGGCGCGTGGAACTCCCATATCTCGCTGGGCGAGTGGGCCGACTGCCTGCTCATCGCCCCCGCCACGGCCAACACGCTGGCCAAGATGGCGGCGGGAATCGCCGACAACCTGCTGCTCACGACCTACCTCTCGGCCCGCTGTCCGGTGGCGATCGCCCCGGCGATGGACCTGGACATGTACGCCCATCCGGCCACGCAGCAGAACCTCCGTACGCTCGCCGGACGCGGCGTGCACCTGATCGACCCCGAAGAGGGCGAGCTGGCCAGCGGCCTCACGGGAAAGGGCCGCATGGCCGACCCCGAACGGATCGCGGCATTCGTGGAGGAGCTGCTCCGCGAAAAAAAAAAGACGCTGAGCGGTAAGCGCTTCGTCGTGACGGCCGGCGCCACGATCGAACCGATCGACCCCGTGCGGTTCATCTCGAACCACTCGTCGGGCAAGATGGGCTATGCGATCGCCGGCGAACTGGCCCGCCGGGGCGCCGAGGTCACGCTCGTCAGCGGCCGCACAGCTCTCCCCGCCCCGCTGGATGTCCGGCGAGTCGACGTTCTTTCGGCCGCCGAGATGTACGACGCCGCCACGGCGGCCTTCGACCGGGCCGACGGCGCCGTCATGTGCGCCGCCGTGGCCGACTATACGCCCGCGGAGCCTGCGGACCGGAAGCTCAAGAAGGGCGACAGCGACCTGCGGATCGTGCTCCGCCGCACGCGCGACATCGCGGCCGCACTGGGCGCCCGCAAGGGCGATCGGCTGCTGGTGGGATTCGCACTCGAGACCGACCACGAGGCGGACAACGCCCGGGCCAAACTGGAAAAGAAGAATTTCGATTTCATCGTGCTCAATTCGCTGCGCGACGCAGGGGCCGGATTCCGCGGCGACACCAACAAGGTCTCGCTGATCGACCGCGCGGGACGGACCGACCTGCCGCTGATGTCCAAGACGGAGGTAGCGGCGCGCATCGCGGACCGGATCGAAGAGGAGCTGGCGGCACGATAGCACGGCGCCGTCGCGCCGACGCACGGGCTTCGCCCCCGGAGACGGTCGCGCATACGAACGATTTGAACGACTAACTGCCCAAGGAAAATTTTCACGCACCATGCTACTTCGTCTGACGGTTGAAAACTATGCGCTGATCGACCGGCTCGAAATGGAACTCGAGCCGGGGCTGAACATCATCACGGGAGAGACGGGTGCCGGAAAATCGATCCTCCTGGGTGCGCTGGGACTGCTTTCGGGCAACAAGAACGACGGAACGGCCATCAAGGACCGCACGCGCAACTGCGTCGTCGAAGGGGTGTTCGACCTCTCGGCGACGGGACTCGAGCCGTTTTTCGAGGCGAACGACCTCGACTTCGCCCCCGAAACCTCCGTCCGCCGCATGATCACCCCCGCCGGCAAGAGCCGCGCCTTCGTCAACGACGTGCCCGTGCAGCTGACGCTGCTGCGCGAGCTGGGCGCCCGGCTGCTGGACATCCATTCGCAGCACCAGAACCTGATCCTCGCCTCCGAGGAGTTCCGGATCTCGGCGCTCGACACGCTGGCCGGCAACGAGGAGCTGCTGCGCACCTACGGCGCAGCCTACGCACGGATGAGCGAGGCGCGCCGCAGGCTGGCCGAGCTGCAGGAGCAGGCCGCCGCAGGCCGCCGCGACGAGGAGTGGCTCCGCTTCCAGTGCGACGAACTCGCGGCCGCGGCCCTTCGTCCGGGCGAACAGGCCGAACTGGAGGCCGAGCAGGCCGTGCTGTCGAATGCCGACCGGATCGGCGAGGCGATGATCGCCCTGCGCAACGACCTCGATGCCGACGAAACGGGCATTCTGCACCGGATCGGAGCGCACGAAAACGCCCTGCTCCACCTGCGCGACAGCTATCCGGATGCCGCGGCGTATGCCGAGAGGCTGCGGGCCGTGCTGCTCGAACTCAAGGACATCGACGCCTCCGTCACCGCGGCGAGCGAACGGATCGAGGCCGATCCGGAGCGGCTGCAGGCCCTCGATGCGCGCCTGGGCGTTCTCTACGCCCTTTGCAGCAAGCACCGCACGGAGACGGTCGACGAACTGATCGCCGTCCGCGACCGCTACGCCGCCCAACTGGCCGCCATCGACCGCAGCGACGAGGCCATCGCCGCGACGGAACAGGAGCTGCGGACGCTGGCCGCCGAGACCGGAAGGCTGGCCGCGCAGCTGCATGCCGCCCGGGCGAAGGCAGCCCCGGCATTCGAACGCCGGATCGACGCCTCCCTCGCCCGTCTGGGCATGCCCGACGCATGCTTCCGCATCGGGCTCGACGCCGCCGACACGCCGAACCGCACGGGTGCGGACCGCGTCTCCTACCTCTTCTCGGCCAACCGCAACGTCGCGCCGCAGCCCGTAGAGCGCATCGCGTCGGGCGGCGAGCTGTCGCGCGTCATGCTGGCCCTCAAATCGCTGCTCGCCGAGCGCATGCAGCTGCCGACGATCGTCTTCGACGAGATCGATACCGGCGTCTCGGGGCGCATAGCCGACGCGATGGGCGAGATCATCGCCACGCTCTCGGGATCGATGCAGGTCATCGACATCACCCACCTGCCGCAGGTCGCGTCGAAAGGCGAAACGCACTTCGTCGTCTACAAACACGACGGCCGCACGGAGATCGCCCGGCTGACCGAAGCGGAGCGCATGACGGAGATCGCCAAAATGCTCTCCGGCTCGGAGATCACCGACGCCGCACTGGCCCAGGCACGCATCCTGCTCGGCAAATAACCGTCCGCATCCCGCCGCGGCGTTTCCTGCTGCGGCACACACCTCCGAAAACACACGGACAGGCCGATCCCGCCGACCGGGACCGGCCCTCTGTCCGCCCCATCGAATAACAACCGACGATCATGAAAGAAGTAAACCCGCAAGAGACGGCCCGCGCATACGCTTTCGAGATGTGGATGAAGGCGCCCATGCCGATGGTCACGTTTTTCAGAACGCTCGACGTAGGCCCCCTCGCAAAAGCGAGCAGGAAAAGAGGGCTGAAATTCAACATGCTGATGTGCTGGTGCATCGGCCGTGCCGCCAGCGGCATCGAGGAGTTCTACCTGCTGCCCGTCGGCGACAGGCTGATGCGGTACGACACCCTCGCCGTGAACACCATCGTCGCGGACAGACGGGGAGAGGTGAGCTCCTGCGACATCCCGTTCACGGACGACCTCCGGCGGTTCAACGACGACTACCTGCGGCTGACGCGGCAGGTGGCCGAATCGTGCGAGAACCACGACCTGACCGAAAGCATGGTGATCGGTACCTCGGCCCTGGCGCAGTACGAGATCGACGGGGCCGTCGGCATGTACAGCGGCGTGTTCAACAATCCGTTCCTGATCTGGGGCAAATACCGGCGGCGGCTCTTCCGGACGACGCTCACCGTCTCGTTCCAGTTCCACCACACGCAGATGGACGGGGCGCATGCCGCCCGTTTTCTGGATGCGCTGCAGCGGGAGATCGACCGGATCGCCGGCTGAACGGCGCCGCAGTCCGTCGGACCGCCCCCGGCACGCACATCCCCTGCGAAGTGTCCGGCCTCCGGCATATACCGCGGCCCGCACATCAGCACGAACCGCGGATCGCTTTCCGCCACACGCCGCCGCAGCCCGCTCCGCGACGAAAAAAGGCCGGAGGGAGACATCTCCCTCCGGCCTTCGTACTGCGAGCGGCCGCGCCGCTCCGGGAATCCGTTACATCATGCCGCCCATACCGCCTGCGGGCATCGCCGGCATGGCGGGCTGCTCGGACTTCTTCTCGGCCAGGACGCACTCCGTGGTGAGGAACATCGAAGCGATCGACGCGGCATTCTCGAGCGCGACGCGCGACACCTTCGTCGGGTCGATGATACCCGCCTTGAGCATGTCCTCGTACTTGTCGTCGCGGGCGTTGTACCCGAAGGCACCTTCGCCCTCGCGCACCTTGTTCACTACGACCGAACCCTCGCCGCCGGCATTGGCCACGATCTGGCGCAGCGGCTCCTCGATGGCGCGTTTCACGATCTGGATACCCGTCGTCTGGTCGTCGTTGGCGCCTTTCAGCCCCTCGAGCGCTGCCGTAGCGCGGATGTAGGCCACGCCGCCGCCCGGCACGATGCCCTCCTCGACGGCGGCACGCGTAGCGGCCAGCGCATCGTCGACGCGGTCCTTCTTCTCCTTCATCTCGACCTCGGTAGCGGCACCCACGTAGAGCACGGCTACGCCGCCGGCCAGCTTGGCCAGACGCTCGTGGAGCTTCTCCTTGTCGTAGTCCGACGTAGCCTTCTCGATCGAGGCTCGGATCTGAGCCACGCGTGCTGCGATGGCCTCCTTGTCGCCGGCCCCGTCGACGATCGTGGTATTCTCCTTGTTGAGCGTCACCTTGTCGGCCGTGCCGAGCATCTCCAGCGTCGCATCCTCCATCTTCATGCCCTTGTCGGCCGAGATCACGGTGGCACCCGTCAGCACGGCGATATCCTCGAGCATCTCCTTGCGGCGGTCGCCGAAGCCCGGAGCCTTGCAGGCCGCGATCTTGAGCGTTCCGCGCAGCTTGTTCACGACGAGTGCCGAAAGCGCTTCGCCGTCGACGTCCTCGGCGATGATAAGCAGCGAGCGTCCGCTCTGGGCCACCGGCTCGAGCACGCCCATCAGCTCTTTCATGGTCGACACCTTCTTGTCGGTGATGAGGATGTAGGGTTTGTCGAGCTGGGCCTCCATCTTCTCCGGATCGGTGATGAAGTAGGCCGAGATGTAGCCGCGGTCGAACTGCATGCCCTCGACCACCTCGACGTGCGTCTCGGTGCCCTTGGCCTCCTCGACCGTGATGACGCCCTCCTTGTTGACCTTGCCCATCGCCTCGGCGATCAGCTTGCCGATGTTATGGTCGTTGTTGGCCGAGATCGAAGCCACCTGCTCGATCTTGGCGTTGTCGTCGCCGACGGCCTGGCTCTGGGCCTTGAGCGACTCGACGACCGTCGCAACGGCCTTGTCGATGCCGCGCTTCAGATCCATCGGGTTGGCGCCGGCCGTCACGTTCTTCAAGCCCACGCCGATGATCGCCTGCGCCAGCACCGTAGCGGTCGTCGTGCCGTCGCCGGCATCGTCGTTGGTCTTCGAAGCGACCTCCTTGACCATCTGCGCGCCCATGTTGGCGAACGCATCCTCCAGCTCGACCTCCTTGGCGACGGTCACGCCATCCTTGGTCACCTGGGGTGCACCGAACTTCTTGTCGATGATGACGTTGCGGCCCTTGGGACCGAGCGTCACCTTCACTGCGTTCGACAGCGCGTCGACACCCTCCTTGAGCAGCTCGCGCGCCTCTACGTTATATTTGATCTCCTTTGCCATGGTATTCGTTGGATTTAAGCGGTTAGATAATAGCCAGAATATCGTTCTGTTTCATAATGAGGTAGTCCACGCCGTCGACGTTGATCTCCTGACCGGCGTATTTGCCGTAGAGCACCTGGTCGCCGGGCTTCACTTCCATCGTCACCTCCGAGGTGCCGGGGCCCACCGCAACGACCTTGCCCGCCAGCGGTTTCTCCTTGGCCGTGTCGGGAATGAACAATCCGCCCGCCGTCTTCTCCTCGGCAGGATTGGGAAGGATCAGTACGCGATCCGATAAAGGTTTTACATTCATAGCTGTTTGTTTTTATGACTGAATTCCGTTTGCATGTAACGCCGCGGCCCACCGCCGACGGCGATCTTCCTTCCAACAATTGCTATGCCAACCGATTTTTGGCAGGTTCCGGCGGCGGGTTTGTCAGCGGATGTCTGCCATTTTGGCAGAACCCGGGATTCCGGCCGGCCGTTCCGACCGGCGCGGACCCGCAGCACGTCGGGCCCCGCCGGTCCCGTCCGGGCGAAAGATGCAAGATTCCGATCAGATTTCGTCGTTTTTTTTTGGCGGAAGCGAAAAAGTGTATTACATTTGCACTCCGATACGACGCGTATCGGACATGGTGGATGTAGCTCAGTTGGTTAGAGCGTCGGATTGTGGTTCCGAAGGTCGAGGGTTCGAGCCCCTTCTTCCACCCTAGGGCGCAGGAAAGAGAAGCGCTAAAACAAGCAAAAAGCCTTATGTATCAATGATATGTAAGGCTTTTTCATTTTTGGCTGGTTCCTGAAAATGCATTCTCAGGCAACGAGTCCGAGACCAAATCGTGACCTGTTTTGCCTCGGGCCGAAAATAGGTCACGATTTACGCACAATGCATTGTTCCACATCGATTTGCACCGCAATATCTCCCATGCTGCAAACGTTTGTTTAACCCCTTAAAAAACATGCAGCCATGCGTCGAACAACCTTCTCCGTGGTCTTCTTCTGCAAGAAGGCCAGAATCTCCAAAAAGGGCAAAGCACCCATCTATGCCCGAATCACCACCTCCGGCCTCTCAACCGAGATCTACACCCGCTGCCAGATCGAGCCCGAGCGCTGGAACCAACGTCTGGAACGCTCCCTGCATCGGGACAAGGTGGCCCTGCAGATCAACGGCATCGTGGACAGCTATCGGGCCAATATCCTGGCGGCCTACGACGCTCTGATTCGGGAGGGCAGGATACCGGACTGCTTCACCATCAAGGAGCGGCTGGAGAATCCGGGCGGCACCACCCGACTCTTCCTTGCCGAATTCTCGAAATACTGCGAAAAACGGCAGCAAGAGGTCGGTAGCCGCATCACACAGGTCACAGCCAACAAATACCACCGCCTGCTACGCTACATGACAGAATACACCCAGGTTCAATATCAAAAGGAGGATCTGCCGCTGGACAGAATCTCCTACGAGTATATCGACGGGCTGAACACCCACATGCAGACAAGGCACAAATGCAAGAACAACGGAGCGGTCAATCTGCTGTGCTGTCTGAAGAACTTCATCCTCTATGCCATCCGGAACGAATGGATCGAGAAGAATCCCTTCCGCTTCTACAAGATGAAGATCGACAAGACGAATGTCAAGGTACCGTTGACAAAGGCGGAGCTGGACCTGCTGCTGAAACGCCCGATGCCAAACGAACGACTGGAACGGATTCGGGATGTCTTCTGCTTCTGTGCGCTGACGGGACTGGCTTTCACGGATGTCGACCACCTGCGGTCCGAGCACATCACGACCGACGAGAACGGCATCCTGTGGATTCATAAACCGCGGGAAAAGACCGCAGTCGTAAGTCGGATTCCGCTGCTGCCGCACCCGATTCGGATTCTGCAAAAATACGAACGGGATCCTGAGTTACGACTCAAAGGAAAACTGCTGCCCGTTCCGAGCAATCAGAAGATGAACGCCTACTTGAAGGAGATTGCCGACATTTGCCTGATCAACAAAAATCTGACAGTCCACCTGGCCCGACATACGTTCGCAACCCTGGCTATCGAATACGGGATGCCAATTGATATAATCGCCAAGATCCTCGGCCACTCGAATACCAACATGACCCGTCATTATGCCAAAATATCCGAGGCGAATATTAGTCGGGAGATGCAAAAAATCGGGAAGATCCTAACGGTCTGACGCAGACAAACGACCGGACGGCGAGGAACCAGTCCGGTTCCTTGCGGCCGGTCGTTTATGCAAGAACTGTTTACTTCTGGCTCAACTCGACTAGCGTACCCCGCAGCGTATCGAGAAAGTGGGTCAGGCGGTTCTTGCGGTTCAGAATGGCCCAGCGGCAGTTGTCCGGATTCTTGAAACTCGTATTGCAAAGCGTCTCAAACTCGCGCGTAATCTGCATGAAGGTGGCCGGAGAGTCATCCTGTTGGCAGAAGAACCCCACGGCCGACAGGGCTGCGATTACCTCCATTAAATCGGAGTTGGTGAATCGCCCTGAGATTTTAAGAGATGAATGAGGACGCGAAGTATGCATATTCCGAATCCCCGGATATTTGAGTTGCAAACAGATCATTTGTTTCTCAAAATTGATCAACGAGAGCGAGGAGTGGATCAGTTGATAGCTGAGAGACTCCGAATCCTTATGTTGTGACTGAAGGCGAAAAAGAATTTCTCTCGTCCTCGCCAATGCTTGCAGAGCCTCCAGTCTGGAACAGGAATCCAGTTTAGAGACAGTCTGAATACGATTGATAAAGCGCGTATAGGCCAAACTAAGACGCTGATTATCTATGTTATTCGGATTCATGTCCGTTGTATGGAATAGTTTGATAAATTCGCTACGACTGAATCTTTTTACCATATTATTCATAGCATATTCCTTAAAATAGATAAAAATAAGAGCAATCATTGGCTCCAACTCATCCCACCCGAGTCCCTGACACACTAAAAAGAATATGCGTGATTCACGGGTCTACAACTCCCCGAAAATGAAGAAGCAAGGAAATTCTTCTAAGACATCTTCCATTGGGCCTAACCAAACAATAAAACTTCACGTTCTTATAAATCCAAAGCAAGGGATATTTGCAGACAAAAAAAGTATCTAAGGCCCCATGCAAATTTATATGTTTGCATGGGGCCTTACTTTTAATTATATGGGATTATTCAACTGCTTTTCAATGCAGATCAATTATTCCAGGCCACCTTCAATTCAAAGATAAAAATCATTTCTCTTCCTCAAAAGTAATATTCTTATTGTCGGACACATAAGCAACCGGAGATTTCTCATCCAAACAAAAATTGCCCAAAGAATCAACTCCAAGTCCTTGTCCTTCTTTCAATTCCACAGACATAAGTCCACTGAAATAAGGATACGGCAGATAGCCCCCCACTTTTACATTCCCAGAACAACCTGGATTTATATTTTCTAAGACTACTCCCAAAAACAAGTTGGGTGAATCCGCAGAAGTCATCAAAGCAACGCCTTCTTTCGTCTGCTTCACAGCTTTTCCTTGACTAATCTGCTGTATCCCGTCATTGACGGCACAAATCGTCTCTTGAGGAATAACCGGATACCATGTCGGGAGTTTACCCAAAACAGAAATTTGATCAAGCAACCGTCCAACGCTTCCAGACATATTAAACACAAGTTTCAGATTAGGAGTATCGCACCATACCGAATGCGTCGGGTAATTCTGGAAGCAAAGATAACCGTTTATCCGACATCCGGATAAAACAATCCGATCCACAGTATGCGACTCTAGGCTCTGAATGACCACAGGAAGCCGAAATCCGATTGGCCGTCCATCCAAATTCACTCCATGTGAGATCATTTCACATCGTTTCAAAATGACTGTTGACGCACCGTAGGTCTTGTGAAAATCAACGTTGTTATGCGTACTGAAAGCCCGCATGGGGCTCTCGAAGTAGCAATCTTCGAAAATTCGGCTATCCCCGGCTTTGGTTCCTCCGCCCCAGGCACTTTGTACGATAAACAACGAATCCGTATCCAGTCCATGCTTTTTCCGATAATCGTACAAATCTTTGCTTCCATAATGAATGAATCGGCAATTTACTATATCCTGTCGAGTATTCCCCGAAGAAAAATCGGAATGAATTGGATAACGCATATTGCGAGCTGTGACTGTCAAGTTTTCAAGACGACCATTCCCGAAAAAATCGACAGTTGAAGTTTCATTCGACGTTCGGCAATCGACGGTAACTGGCAATTCCCCTCGAATATGAACATACCCGTTCCCGATCAATGTCACTTGATCTGGAATTCGCAATCCGTACTCGTCATAAACTCCTGGGAAGATTCGCACCGTATCTCCCGAAACAGCATTCGCCAAAGCTCGCTCAATAGTCGAAAAAGTCAAGCAATCCTTAAGCAATGTATCTTTGCGAACATGCCATTCCCGGGCTGATACGGACGAAAAAATCAAGAGAGCCAAAACGACTCCTCCGATAAACCTCCGATTGATTTTCCTCAACATACCGGTGAATCAGACTACCAAGTTATAACATATGAACCACTAATATCCTTATATTCATAATAGTACCCCCTACTATCCTCTTTCCTAACAGATTTAAGCATTCCAGCTCGCGAGGGGTAATGGTCTTTTCCGGGCATGACATTGTAGTTCGACAAATCGCCATCGGGATAGACGCGCAATACGGCATTTTTTAACCCGTTGACACCAATCTTTCGTCGGACACCGAACTCCACGGGAGGAATCTCCCAACACGAAACAATGCCATCGCTCTGCTGAACAAATACCCGGCACTCTTCACTCCAGGCCCGAGGAAGCCGATATGTTGCACGGCCATCCTTGAGCAGGGCTTCCTGACCCGTAAAAATCGGAGCTCCCTGAGGGAAAAGGAACTGCTGCTCGACCGTCTGATTCGGAACATACCCCGAGAAGATATAACCGTTTCGATTCCGGGAAATGACATTTACCGGCGTGCGAAGATCCGAATCGACCTTTTCAAACCGAATCTCGTATCCGAAAGCCGCCAAGGCCTGACGCATCAAGGAGCCGCCCCGGAAATAATCGGACGGAAGATCCGGGGAAAGCAACATTCCGCCCGTATAGCGAGCCGAATTCGTACCTCTCACATAGCAGACACCACCACCGTACCACTCCGGGGTCCGCCGGAAAACGACCACATCACGGTTTTGTCCGTTTCGTACCGCACGTGCCAAAATCCGCGTATCGGAACGAGACGTCCGAATCCGGGTTTCCAGGCCACCGCCGGAAAATGTACCATCATGACGAAGTTGCATCGAACCACCGTCTACCTGATCAAATGCCGTTGTCAGTTTCAGCGAAAAAACGCCATCTAATGGTTCAACTTTTCTTATATTCAGAAAATCCAGGAAACGATCACTGCCATGTCCTACCGGACCATAGACGATCAGACTGCCTCCTCGCTCGACAAAATCGATCAATGCCGTTTCCAGTTCGCTCCCGGCCTCGGGGACAATCGTAACGAGGACGGAGGCATCCAGAACCGAATCCCTGCGTTGCATGAGTGCCGTAAACGTGGTTGTGGAAACCACGGTATTCATCGGGAAACCCTCATTGAGAGCCTGCCGAATAAACCAATCGCCATAAAAAACCTCGGCAAGACGCTCCGGATGTTCGAACGCCCAGTCGTGGTATTCATCGAACGGATAAACCCAAACAACCGGACCGGCTTGATCCGGAGCAGTTCTGCGAGCCTGCAGCAGATGCGGGATAACCTCCTCGGGCACCTGGTCGGGCATATTTCCGTAAGTGTCATCTACGGTGAGCAAGTTCAAGTTGCTGGGCAGTACGATTCGGCCGGCCGTATCAATCCGCGACACCGACATCGGTAGATAGATGTCGTGCGCCTCACGACCATATCGATCCAACCAGGGAGTGTTGGCCCACCACGGATCGTGCGTGTAATAACGGAACAGGTAACGGCAGTCTGGAATCTCGGAGATACGAGACATGTAACCGGTCAACTCAAGCCCGAAGTCGCCGTCGAGTGCCGCCCAGGGAGAGTTCGGAGGCGGCAATAGGTTGAACCCGCCTCGATAGATACTCCGCAGATCTACTCCGTCGCGGGCTAAATCGATCCCTGCCGACAAATTCGTTCCTCGTGTTTCAATAGGTACGTCGGGACACTCCTTGCGGAACGTCGTCCAGAAATCCAGGATCTTCTGCTGGATCTCCGGCATCCGCTCCCCACGGAAACAATTCCCGTCAAAAATAGCACCAACCGTATTCCAAGTTTCCATGCCAAATCCGAATCCATTCGACAGCCAGAAGTAGTCGAACCCCATATCTGCCAAGAATCGGTGGCTTTGCTTCCCCAGAAACGTTCCAAGCGGCGTTCCTTGAGGAATTCCATCCGGATAGGAAGCATACGAACGCTCATCAGCATTCAAAGTTGCATAACAACACACGAAGGATTTGGCTCCCAATGTATTGGCCATACAGATTTCGGGATGGCGCTCATACTTGAATGGAGATTTGGCAAACTCCGGACCCGGATCAAATGTTTCACCGACGCGGATAACCTTCCCGGTTTCCCGACGTCCGACCTCTTTCAAGGTAGCGATAATGAATCGGAGGTCTCCATAGGTAAAGGCCGGAGGATCCGCGATATAGGTATACGCTCGCTGGTGGAGATTCAACTCCTTCGGTCCGGAATTGACCGCATGAGGTGCATTCGGATTCCCAGCATACATTCCCCATTCCAACGGTTGATTCGGATCACCCGTATAGTCGAGAATTTCCGATCCGTCCGAAGTCCAAAGTAGAATCGACACTGTGTCGGCATGAGAAAGCAACGGAGTCCACTGTCGGAACATCGTCCGACAAACCTCCCGGATATATTCCGGGGTGTTCTGCTTGAAGGGTTTCAATGACATTTCCAAAGTCACGTTCCCGAAATTTTGAATCCGGTTATCCCGAGGAGCGGTTTCGTACTGTTGGGCCCGCAATACGGAGGAAAGGCCCAACAGCAGCAACAGCAGATAGCTTTTTTTCATCTGAATTCTGTATTTATTGTTTTCTTCTTATACTCAGCTCTTCCAGAATCCTGTTCAAGGTCTTCTCGTTCAGTGGATAGAATGCAATGAACAAGACGGAAAGGAGCGTTCCCACGGCCGGCAACAGACTCATCATCAACCGGATTCCATGTTGTGCCGTGTCTGTCTGAACAACATTGGCTTCAAATCCGAAGTAACCAAGTAGCCAACCGGTAAGCGCTCCGGCAATCGTCCACCCGAACTTTTGCGACATGGATGACGAAGAGAAAATCAACCCAGTTGCACGACGTCCGGTTTTAAGTTCCGAAAAGTCCGTCACATCGGCATACATTGACCAAAGCAGCGGAAATACGGCTCCGGCACACATGCTGATCAGGAACTGCAACAGCAGCATTCCTCCGATATCCGACTTGTCCAACATGTAGAAGCAAGCGCTCAGAACCGTAGCAAACACCATGGACCAGAGATAAGTGTGCTTTTTCCCGATACGATTGGATATCGGGGTGACCAGAATAATTCCGAGGATGTTGGCCGCCTGTCCGAGAACCAGATAAATCGTCGTGAGCGAAACCGAAGCATCGATAATTCCCAAACGGAAACCTTCCGTTCCTTCGGCATAATACTTGAAATAGTAAACCGCCGAACCGTCACGAATCGAATTGAATATCTGTGCCGCAACTCCGGCCCCCAACAGAATCCACCACGGTCGATTTCGAAACAAGTCGATCAAATCGTCACGCAATCGGTTTTTCGTCTCCTTGATCGGCTTCACACGCTCTCGGGTCCAAGCAAAGGTACAGAAAAACATGGACACTGCAATAATGGCAAAAACGATGGCGGCCATCTGCCAACCGAAGCGAGCATCCGGAATTTCGGAGCCTCGCATCCGGCCAAACACCTCTACCAACGGTTCCACCAACAATAACACCAGAATGCTTCCGCCAAAAGCGAAGGTCATCCGGTAGGACGAAAGCTCCGTACGGATCTTAGGATCCGGAGACATGACACCCATCAGCGAAGCATACGGCACATTGACGGCACTGTATATCATCATCATCAAGCCATAGGTAACATACGCATAGATCATCTTACCGCTCTGTCCAAATTCCGGCACAGCAAAGGTCAGAATGCCGATGATACCGAAAGGGACTGCACCAAACAGGATATAGGGGCGGAATTTGCCCCAACGTGTATCGGTACGGTCCGTCATGATTCCCATCAGCGGATCGACAAAAGCATCCCAAATCCGGGTAACCAGGAACATGGTTCCGATGGCTGCCGCAGGCAATCCGATGATATCCGTATAAAAAAACAGCAGATACATCGTAAACAACTTCCAGAACATCGACGAAGCGGCATCTCCCAACCCATACCCGATTTTTTCTCGAAGTCCGACTGTTGCTATCTCTTTCATCTCCATATATGATTAAAATTCCACGATTAATATCCAATCCTGCCCCCTACCGCTTGAAGGTGGCACAACCCGCAAGATATTCTCTGAATCGGGTTGTTCCATCGCATAACGGGCTCCGTTACGTGGGTCATACCACGAAAATCTCAGCGTCTCTTTCAGAGGCAGTTTCCGAAGCGAAATTTCCACAGGATGTCCATTCGGAATATAAACCAAGGCATAATCTGAACCTCGGACCGCAACTGCAACGTCGTCATTTTGCAATGGTGCTCCGAAAAGCAACTCCGGAGCCGGGACGCGGTCACACCAGCCGAAATTCTCCAACAGACGACGGGCATGGATCAATTGCGATGCTCCCGGCAATTGAAGTGCATCTTTCCAATGGTTGCGGGCTTCACACATTGACGTACGACCTGGGACATAGAACTGCCAGATATCGTTGGCTCCGTAGGTATACCCACATGCTCCTGAGAAGAGACTCCAATAGAGAGTCCTGCGAACATCTGTATCTGTAAAACGTCCATTTTCAGACTTGAACCGAATTGGTATATCTTCATAACGAGGTTCACCATCAAGAACCGGCTTCACGGGATTCCGTTCATAGTCCGGGATCAGCAACCGTTTGTATATGGCAAAATCTGTCTGGGCATGGCCACTTTGGAACATATTGAAATCAAGCCAGTCCCGATTATGAAACCACATACCGGAAGAGGCTTCACCCGAAGGGTGATAGGTCATCAGATGGGTGGAATCCTCTGCGCAGATACCTTCAGCCAACGCATCCCACACAATAGTTTTCTCACCGCCAGGGCGATCTCCTCCGTTGATCCAAATGATATTCGGAAACTCACGATAGCGACGTCCCAGAAAGCGTCCGTATTTACGAGCATTCCACTCATCGAATATTTCGGGACCAACACCCCACTTCCGGTTTACTTTGTCGCCCCAAGTCGGAAGCAGACCAACATACAAACCATGTGCGGCAGCTTCCTGGATCACGAAATCCACCCACGCAAAATAGGCTTCATTCGGCCGGGTCGGATCGTTGTCGAACAGCGGAAGATCCCCGTTGCGATTCGGAGTGTCCAATCCGTTCAGTTCGGCAAGGATACACGCCTGAATCACTGTAAAACCCTTTGCCTGCCGATCTGCGAGGTAATATTTCACCTCCGTCGAATCCAATCGGTGAAAAAGCTGCCAGGCCGTATCTCCGAAATACGGGAACGGGGTCCCGTCCTCATGAACCAGGAATCGTCCGTCGTATGACACCCGTAAGGCTCCGTGTACAAACGGTTCATTCGAGGGCTCCCGGAGGGAAGGCCCTCCGGAGCACCCTGAAGCCATCAAAACAGAAAGTAGCGTAACAAGAATGGCAACCGAAATGGACATACAATCAATCTACTGAGGTATATTGATATTTTTTCAGAACTTCCATCTGGGGACGATCGACCGTATAATTCTCATAAGGCTGTACTGCCAAACGATACTTACCCCAACGCGGGCCGGCCGACCAATAGGTGCCCGCAACCCCATTCTCCTGCATATAACGCAGCATGTTTTCGAGAACGACATTCCAGCGCGGATCATCATCCGGTATTCCATATTCACCAACAATGCCTTTCAAGTCATATTTCCGAAGCCACTCCACAAAAGGACGGATACGCTCCACGCCGGTTTGAGGTGTAGCCTGCTCGGCTTCATAGGTCGAGGGAATAAAAACTCCGTTTTCATCCCGCGATCCGTAACTGCCGGCAGAATCATGATCGAAATATTGATGACATTGGAAAATCAACTTGTTCGAAGGATCTTTCAACAACCGAAGAGAATCACTGTACTGCAGCCAACGAGCTCCGGAGCTCCAACTGTCTCCGCTTATGATAATCGGAGTCGTACGGTCTACGGTTCGGATCCGATCAATCACTTTTTGGGCTATGGAAAACCATGATTCATTGGACGACATATCGTGGGGTTCGTTCATGATGTCATAACCCCAAAGACCGTAATCCTTAAAAGCGACAGCCAAACGTTCCCAAGCATCCGCCAAATGATCAGCCGTCAATTCGGGGCCTTCCCCGATCACCACGTGAGTCTTCCCGCCGTCCAGAGAGCGCCGTCCGAAATTATGCATGTCGATAAAGATCGGCATTTCTCGATCGTTGGCAGCCTGGACGAACTCTTTCATCAATGCCAAATCCCTGTCGTTCAACTCACCATACAATTCCGGCTGAAGTCGTTCCCAACGGAACGGAAAGCGAATCAACATCAGCCCCTGCTCCTTGAAATAATCCAAGTCCTTTGCGGTCGGGTATCCATAATGAACGCCCAATTCACCGGGATAGACACCGCCAAATTCTCCACCGGACATATTGACCCCGAATGGGAGCGATGAGGATTGGGAGCGGTCACACCCTCCAAGCAGGGCGGAACAGCACAGCATTGTGCAGAAAAACAGCCTTTTCATTCGTTACTCTTGTTCTTTGTTCGGGTTTGTACGAAGATATTTCTCCAAAAATTGCATTTGAGGCCGGTCAACCGTATAGTTCGCGGTAGGTTGAACGGCTAATCGGTAATTTCCCCACCGGGGTCCTGCAGACCAATAGGTACCCGGAACCCCCATTTCACTCATATAAGAAAGCATGTTTTCGAGAACAAGTCCCCATTTATCCAAATCGGCAGCATCATCCGGAATTCCATATTCACCGACGATACCCACTTTGTTATGCCGCACGAGCCACTCAATGTATGGTTTAACTCGATTAACTCCCGTCTGCGGATCAGCCCCTTCAGAAGCATAGGTCGACGGAACGAAAACCCCTTCCACATAGGAACCATACGTTCCACCTTGATTCTTGTCGAAATAAACATGCGCCTGATAGATCAGTTTGTTCGACGGATCATCCAAACTCCGAAGGTTATCGCTGTACTGCTCCCATCGGGCAGCCGAACTCCATCCATCACCGCTGATGATGATCGGTGTCTTCGTATCTACCCGGCGAATCGCATAAATCACCTTCTGAGCGATGGTGAACCAGGACTCCGAGCCTGACATATCGTGGGGTTCGTTCATGATGTCATACGCCCAGATATTCGTGTAATCCTTGAACTCGGAAGCCAATTTCTCCCACACATCAGCCAGATGATCTCCTGTCAACTGAGACCCGGTCCCGATGACAACATCAGTTTGGCCACCGTCGAACGACCGCCGTCCGAAATTGTGCATATCCAGAATAAGAGGCATTTCCCGCTCTTCCGCCGCCGCGACAAACGTCTTCATCAGATTCAGGTCCGTCGGATTCAACGGCCCGTTCAGTTCATACTGGACACGTTCCCAACGAAACGGGAAGCGAATCAGTTTCAGCCCCTTGGCAGCAAAATAATCGAGGTCTCGGGACGTAGGATAACCATAATGGGTTCCGATTGTTCCGGGATAAACCCCACCGAACTCTCCACCGGACATATTGACCCCGAAATACGCATCGAGGCCTTTGTATCCGGGATTGACCGGCGGTGCCGGATCCACAGGCTCGGGTCCAAATCCCGGAGACGTAGAGTCCTCGCTACAGGCTCCCGCCCACAACAACAGAACAAATAAAATCGATTTCCAAAATGTATGCATGTATTTCATTTTTAAAAAACTCTCGGGATCTTGGGATCCCGAGAGTCCCTGATTGATTCTACTATTGAGAGATCCGCACTCCCATTTTTTTGCAAATCCGGAAATTGGCAACACTTACATCTAGATCCAAATCGGTTCCGCCCGTGATATAGGCCAATCCGAAAGGATTCCCAGCCTCCTTCAACGGAGTTGTACCATCCGGATTCAGATAGTCGCTTCCCGACATGCTGACCGTCTTCCATCGACCATCAGTATGATAGGCTGTTCCGCTGGCTGCAGGAATCCACTCCAGATTCGTGTTTGCAGGACGGCGCCCCAAAAAGACCATAAATCGATGATTGGTTCCCCGAATGGGCGTTTCCGAAGGAACGAGGATTTCATAGCGGAATTCGAACTGCGACAGATCATTCAAGATCTCAACACAGAGCGGATTATCCTGAGGCAGTGCAAACCGATATCGGTTCTGATATACCAGATAATACCAAGTATAGGAAGTTGCCGTCATATTGAAACGGGAGTACCACGATCCATCGAACAGCGGTGCGGGAGCATCGCCACCACCCTGTGTCGCAAAAGTTTCACCTTTCTCATTTAGGGTAAGCGTCGGATAATCCGCGGAGAACGGATCCAGAATCGTATATCCCCGATCCCGATAGGTCAGTTCGATCTGCTCGACCCCGGTAACGGCTTTCAAGCGTTCGCTGGTCAAGATCATCGGGGCGTTGTCCGAAAGTCCGTCGGGAACCGTAAAGGTCATGGCTCCCTCTTCGCAGGCAACGATGGCGGCCTTCTTTCCTCCGATCGTCAACGATCCCTTTTCGGGTGTAAAGTCGTAGAGTTTCAGATTCTCGCCGAGGATCTGAACCTGTTCCCCAGCGCGTGCGAAATGATGCGAGATCCCAGAGATGACCAGATCCGGAAATGCGATCTTGAAATCATATGATGTCTCACCTTTGGAGGTTTTGAGTTTGATCTTATCGTCGATCTGATCCGGAACCGAACTGGGAATCTTCACCGTAATACGGTCATTCACCGCATAAATCTCGCGCAGATCGGCATTCTGATCGTTGAACTGTAAAGACCGAACCTGCGACAGATTCTCGCCATACAGCACAATCATCTGGTTGAAACTGCCAGCCGTAATATCCGTATCCGGATCTCCTACCGTCGTGACATGCGTAATGACCGGAGGCCCGAACGGAGTCTGACCGTCATCATACCCGTCGTTGTAGGTAACCACGTCATTGCACGCCCAAAACACCATTGCTCCGGCGCAAAGCGTGGATATGTATTGCATGTATTTTTTCATAGCTTCTCTATTTTAATCGTCATTTCCCTAATTCCAGCCCGGATTATTTTCATTGATCGCTTCGTTGGCCTGAATCTCCGATTCGGGAATCGGGTACAACAGGTGACGTTCCATGCGCGTCTTGCTGGTTCCAATTTCGTCCGGACCTCCGATCGCATTCATCACATCCAGATAGATTCCCCAGCGAATCAAATCCCAGCGGCGGTCGGATTCCAAAGCGAACTCCATCGACCGTTCTTCAAGTACCGCCGATCTAAAAAGCTCCTTAGTTGCCAAACCGCCCTCTTCCATGCTTCCTAAATGCTTGTCCGATGCATTGCTACGTCTTCTAACCTCATTCAAGGCGTTAAGAGCCTCCGAATTCGGACCATTCACCTCATTCGAGGCCTCAGCCAGAATTAACAGGGCATCGGCGTAGCGCAGGAACGGGAACAGACCGTCGGTACGCATCAGCGAGGGGTCCGAAACATCCTGATATTTGGTAACATAAGCCAAATAGTTTTCACCGATAGCATTCGTATAGATCCGACCATCATCAAACGGGGCAACAGGATAACCAGGAACCGAATTGCCCTCTTCATCTTTTCCTGTAGCCTTGAGCCGCCATTCCGGAGTATTGGGGTAAAATCCGCCCCGATTGTTTTTGTATTCATTCGCGCGAACCCAGCGGTGGTAAACACCATCGACAATACGCAGATCCTGTTCCTCGAAAAGTTTATACCAATGGTCTCGCAATCCCCAAGTGAGCGTACCGCCAATTGCATACCCATCGGCAGCCCATTGCCCCGAATACCAGCGGGGGAACAAGGCACCAAGCTGATCATCACCGGATTTACCGACATAGCAGAAGAAATGTTCCTCATTCGTGCGGCCCTCCTGTTTCCACAGAGTTGCATACGGAAGCAGGTCATGGCTACCATATTTTTTGTGCAAAACCACATCTTCTGCCAGTGTCAAAGCAAGACGATAATAGGTCTCGGAATCAAAAACCTCATACCCGTCCACCTGTCTTTTAGAGATGGTTAATGTTTGTGGATTAGTCAGAATCTTGGTCTTTCCATCCTCTGCAAGCGTGTAGGGTTTGCCACCCTTCACATAAACAATGGCTCCGTCCGGCATCGATGCGGCACCGATTGTCACATAGACCTTGGCCAATAGCGTCGCAGCAGCGGCAGCACAAACCCGGCCCTGAACCAGTCGGGAATCACCCCGTTTGTAAAGATGATCCTTGGCATAGGTCAGCAGATCGATAATATGAGCATATACCTCTTGTATCGAACGGCGAGGCTGATGCGGATTCTCTCCTTGATTGATCGACTTTTCGAAGATCGGGCAAGGTCCATAAGCACGAACGATCAGAAAATAACAATAGGCTTGAAGCATTTTTAACTCGCCCAGACAATTCTCCTTGTGCTCTGGCGTCACGTTGTTCATCTGTTCGATGTTGTAGATCGCTTCATTCGTCACATTGATTAGGTCATAAGGTAGTTTCCAGGTGGCATCAACCTCCCGAGCACTTCCCTGAAAGTTACCGGCACCGGTCTCTCCGAAAGCCCAGCTCGGTCCCGTTGCATAATCACAGTCGTTCTCCAGATTGCGGGGAAACTCCTGATAGATGAAAAAACGATTCAAGCCATTATATGCACCGGTTACCCACAAATCGGCTCCGGCATCCGAATCTTCGATATCCTGAGCCGTAATTTTCGAGTAGACCTTCTCTTCCAGCAGGTTCTCACACGATCCAAGTACGATCGCCAGGAGAGTCAAAAATACGAAGTGAAAGATGTATTTTTTCATGATTTTCTAGGTTTCATGCGTTAAAACTGAACTTTTACTCCAATCGAGAACGTCTTGCTCGTAGGATAAGAATAAATATCGACTCCCCGGCGAGACGCATCGCCACCAAAAGCATTGACGTCCGGATCGTACCAACTGTACCCCGTAATCGTGAGAAGGTTCGTCGCACTGGCATAGACGTTTATGCTGCGGATGTGCTTGCAGAACTTCGGTCGGTCGAACGTATATCCGATATTTATGTTTTTCAGACGGACATACGATCCGTCCTCCACATAGCGGTTCGAAAGCAACCACGTACGTTTGACCTGATTCGATGCTTTCGGCCACTTGGCATTCTCCCGGTTCTCTGGAGTCCAGCGGGAATAATAGGCATCCTTCGTGATGTTGTACTGCGATGACAACGTGATGTTCTGCAGGTTGCCGTTGAAAATATCATTTCCCATCACCCCCTGAATGAAGAAACTGAAAGTCAAGTTCTTCCACGAAAAGTTATTGGTAATTCCGAACGTATAGTCAGGATTCGTGTCACCGATGATATGTTTGCCCTCCCGGTACTTGATTTCACCGATCATCGATTTTACCGTCGCGTCCGACGCATTCGCATAGTCCGGATTGGCTCGGACTTCGGCTTCGTTGTCATAGAAACCATCTTCCACATAACCGTAAATCGCACCAATCGGGCAACCGTTTCTGAAGATGAAGGCGTTGTCAGCACTATACCACAGGCGTGTTGCAAACTGGTCGTAAGGCATATCGTGGATCAGGTTGCGGTTAAAGGAGATATTGGCATCGATACCCCAGCGAACAGCTCGTTCCAGTACCCGGAACGTACCTTGAATTTCCAGACCTTCGTTGGTCACACGTCCCTGGTTCATCATCTGATTCGTAAAGCCGCTACTCTCGGGAATCTTGAAATTCTGCAACAGATCCCGCGTGTTCTTGAAGTAATATTCCACCGTAAGGCTGATCCGGTTCTTGAGGAAAGCCATGTCAAGACCCACATTGTACTGATCGGTCGTTTCCCATTTCAGATCCGGATTGAAGGCCGTACTCGATCGATAACCGCTCGCATCCTTGCCGTCGAAAACATATTTTTTCATCGCCAACATATATGAAGTCATATAGTCGGGAATACCCTGGTTTCCGGTTTGACCGAAGCTGGCGCGCAGTTTCAGGTTGTCGAAAAAGTTGAGTCGCTTGACAAACGGCTCCTCGGAGATGCGCCACGCGACAGCCCCCGATGCAAAATTGGACCAGCGGTTTTGCTTGGTAAACTTGCTCGATCCGTCTCGGCGGAAGCTGGCCGTAAAGATATAGCGATCTTTCAACACGTAATTGACACGTCCCAGAAACGAAAAGAGGCGGTTACGACGCTTGTCAGTTACCAGAGGCCCAGGATTCAAGGCTGCTCCCATATCATAGTTCTCCGTAATGTCCGAAGGGAAGTTCGTACCGGACATCGTCTTCGAAGTGTACGAAGTCTGTTCGAACGTCACGGCTCCCACTACATTCAGGCTATGGATCTTATTGAAAACCTTCGCATAGGTCAGCATGGACTCTTCGGTCAGATTCCGCTGTGAGTTGTCCGAGTATCCACCCCGGCCATTGACTGTCGGAGCGTATCCCTCACCCGTTTCACGGTTGTAATAGGTGCTGCGTTCATTGGCAAAATAACTTAATCCCAAATTTTGACGGAACGTCAGCCCCGGAGCCAGTTTAATGGAAACAAAGGCCGAAGAGAATACGTTGTCGCTGGTCAATTGGTTCTTGGCATTCTTCACATAGGAGACCGGATTGGCAACCAGACTTGCCAACTCTTCATTTTGCGAGAAGTCATTCTTGCTGATCGTCGACGGGAACATCAGGGCCGAGCGCAGGAAACTCTGGCTCATGGAGTTCGATTTGGCGAAATCGGTAATCGAATTGGCATAGCTGAGATTAATACCGGCCGTTATGTTCTTGATGATCTCTTGCGAAATATTCGCCCGCAGCGTATAACGGTCGTATCCGGTGCTTTTGATCGTACCGTCCTGCGACGTATAGTTGGCTGAAAAAGCATAATTACCCTTGTCCGTAGCTCCTGAGACCTGGATATTGTACTCCTGAGAAAGCCCAAGCTGGAAAATTTCGTCCTGCCAGTTGGTATCTTCCACCCAGGAACGCCACTCTCGCCCCGTAGGATCCTTGCCGTATACCCAGCCGGGATTCAGATAATCCTCCGGAGCCGGCTTGTATTCAGCTCCGATGATTGTGCCGTCGCTGCCAGTCGCAAACTCGAAACGTCCCGGGAAAACTTTCACCGTATAGGGCACACCATCATAGATGAAACCGTTTTCCTGCTGTTCATTTCGATACGATGCGAATTCATAACCATTCAAAACGGGGATGGTTTTCCGAACCTTCGAAATACTCAGGTTGGCACTGAACTCGACCGTAGGTTTCCGGCTGGTTCCCTTCTTCGTTGTAATCAGAATGACACCATTGGCACCACGCGAACCGTAGATCGCCGTAGCAGAGGCATCTTTCAACACTTCGATTGACTCGATGTCATGGGGATTGATGAATGCCATGGCATTGGAGACAGCCTCGGCACTGTTGTCCGTATTCTCGGCACTTTGAGGCGTAGCCGGGGGATCGAACGGAATACCGTCCACCACATACAGCGGCTGGGAATTGGACAGGAAGGTATTGACACCGCGGATATTGATATTTACACCGCTGCCCGGAGCGCCATCGTTCTGGCCTACCGTAACACCAGCCAAACGACCCTGCAGAGCCTGATTGATACTGGTGTTAACCGTTCCACTCATCACATCGTCCGCTCGGATTGAAGCAACGGCTCCCGACAGATCGCTTTTTCGGGCCGTTCCGTATCCAATGACAACCACATCGTCCAACGCCGTCGCCTGCTCGGTGAGGACCACTTCAATCGAAGTCCGGGCTCCAACCCGCTCTTCCACGCTCTGATACCCCATGAACGAGAATACAAGATAATCTGAGCTTTTGGCTTGTATGACATAGTTTCCTTTGGCATCGGTAGTTGTGCCCTTCACCGTTCCCTTGACAATAACACTTACACCAGGCATCGGCATCCCGTTTTCGGCCTTAACGCTACCTTTTACTTGTGATGTTGACTGTTGTGCCAGAACCTGTATGCTTGGAACAGCCAATAATAAGGCCACGGTCACGATCCTTGCGATCAGCGAACCGGCCGTAACGCGTGATTCTTGCCGCCGGGTACCAGCCGATTCCGCTTCAAGTTTGAAAAATTTAATCATTGATCGTTAATTTTAGGTTGAAAAATCGTTGTAAAGATAAAGATATGGGTAAAAGTTGTTTTGTCGGTTACAAAAGTGTATGCACCATAGGCAATCGGGGTTGGGGTTAAACATCAATTGACTTAAACTATTGCGACTTCCAGGCCGAGATATTCAGCAATTCGAGCCAGCGTTTTTGCATGGTGTCCGATGCCCAGCGCAAAATGGTGGGTAGGCCCCTCTTTCATCCAAGCTTTGAGGAACGCCCTGATATCGGGACCAAAGAATCCGCGGGTATTGGTATTGCCAGTTGCCGGAATCGGACCTCCAACCGAATCGCCTTCGGCGATAACAAACTTGAAACGACCATCGGGTGTTGAATTAATCGACAGAATCGTAATCGGTCCCTCCTTGATCTTGAACTCCACACCGGCTCCGGCCCCCGGTTTCCCGTGATACTTTTTCAGACTTCTCAACACGGGTTTCCCTTCTGCGATAGAGATGTTGTGAGGCCCATCATGCCCCACGAGTACAAATCCTTCGTTGAAATCGATAGGATGGAATTCCGCGAAACTGCCTCCGATACCGAGTCGGTCCATGATCATCAAAGCAATCAACGTCTTTTGGTCCGACTCCCCACACATTGGAATATGCCGTGCTGTGAGCAACGAATTTCCTACGGCCAAATTGGTCATCAGTCGCCGAATCTCACCCTCCGGTTCTCCGTCGTAATAGTAGGACAATCCGTTCAAACCTCGTTTTTCAACAAAAGCATCTAGGGCAAGGCTAACCTCGGCCGCGGTCTGAAGGTCCTCGTCACGCAGCTTCATCGAAATGGGATCGGAAACCGGATCCGGTGTATCGAAGAAATTCAGAATTTCTTGTTTCCGCTGTTCCAAATCCTTTGCGTCGACACTCCGCAGACAAGCCATCAATTCATTCGGTTCGCACTCCACCGTGTGACATCCAAAACAAGCCGTGAGTGCTGTAGAATCGGTGTGCATATCCAACATCGCATTCAAAGGATGCCCAATATGCCCCAATCTTGCGTATTTCAGATCATGCAACACCCGCGCAATCCGGCAATACTCCAAAATCTCCTCATGTACCTGCTCGTCGCCATAGAGCGTTCCGATCACCACATCCGGAACAGGCCGACCGAGACGCCGTGCCACACCGGTAAATTCCGGAACGGCACAAATGTCGTCGTTCATCAATTGCATGTAGGTACTGGCCTTCCCGTAATCCAGAGCCTGCAGCGGTTGCAAGGCTACCAAAACGATCGGAGCCTGAATGTTCCGGGCGATGGTCCCGAAGGTCCCCGAAGTCCCATAGGTGAGCATATCGCAGAACAGCAGATCCAGATTCCCGCTTTGCATCTGCTGAACAGCCTCATAAGCCCGTTCCGGAGAATCCACAATCCCGAAATCTAAGACAGAGACCTCTGCAGGCAACATTTCCTTGAAGGTCCGGAATTTTCCCTTCATCTCCTCCTCCAATCCCGGGAACTGCTTCCAATAGACATCGTAGCCGATTCCAAAAACCCCCACACGAGGCTGTTTGTTGTCGGACGGCAATGCAGTCTTGTCGCAGACCGCATCGTTTGACTTACACTTATTCTCCATAACAAAATAACTTAACGCTCTATGTTGAAGATAACAAAAAAAATTAGGCACTCCTGAATTTTAGCGTCCGGATAAAAATGAGAAAAATCAAAAATGCAACCGGATACATGATCCCGGCATAGGCCCAAAGGACATTGTAGGAATAGGCCACGATGTATCCCGTCAGCGGATTTATGATCAACGATGAGATGGCCCCGGCCGAGCCCGAAAGTCCCACAATCGTCGACGTAGCGGTCTTGCCGAACATATCACCAATGCTGGTGATATAATTCGTTATCCACAGACCATGCGCAAAAAAGGCCAGCGACATGACAGCGACAACCCATGCTGTACTTTGGTAAAAATTGACAAAAATTACCGGCAATGTCAGAGCAGCGGCAAAGCCCATCACAATTTTCCGCGAAAAATCGAGATTCTTTGTCTTCGTATAGATCGCATCGGAGACATAGCCGCCAATTACGTTGGCCACGCCAAGAGCCAGAAATGGAATCCAGGTCGTATAACCGATATCATCGATACTCATTCCACGGGCATCGCTCAGGTATTTCGGGATCCAAAACATATAGAAATAAAAGATCGGATCGAGCAAAAAACGCATGATAATAAACACCCTAGCCTCTTTCGACTTCATGGCATCACGTAAGGGGCGCCAATCAAAACGTTTACGTTCCAGAACGGGCGGTGTTCCTTTTCCGTAACGAGCATACTTTCCGGGACTGGTCATCAACCACCACGTAACAAACCACATCAGGCCAAAAATACCACAACCGAGAAATATGTAACGCCAGTTAGCATATTGGAGCAGAAGAGCACACATCGGCAATGCGACAACCGAACCTACGGCCGATCCTCCGATAGCCAAACCGTTTGCCGTAGCTTGGCGTTGTTTGGGGACCCATTCCTGTACGGCTTTTACCGCTCCCGGGAAACACACGCCCTCTCCGATTCCCAACAAGAACCGAAAGAATCCAAAGTGCAGGACCTTATGAGCCAAAGCGTGTAATGCGGTAGCTACAGACCAGAAACCAACGGAATAGCCAAGTCCCTTCCTACTTCCAAAGCGATCTACGAAGATGCCGCCTAACGTGAACATCAAGGTATAACTGATCAGAAATCCGGAGTTGATGAATCCGTACTCAACATCGGTAATTCCCAGTTCTTCCCGAATCTTGAGAATCGAAATGGAAAGCACCTGGCGATCCATGAAACTCAACGCCGTAGCAAACATCAACAGCACTACGATCAGCCAGTAATATAGAGAGGTTCTTTTCATCGGTTCTAGGTTAGTGCACTAGGTTTATACGGCAAATATAATAACTATTTCACAAAAAACGAATAATATCTCGTTTTTTTACAAAATTTCTTCTACCTTTGTGATTGTTAGATCAGAATCGAATTGCGCCTATCTTTACCACAGAAACAATACAATGCAACCATCAAAACTACCAAAAGTGAAGCTCAGAAAGACATACCTTAAACATTTGCTTCCTATTCTGTTATGCTGTGCCTCGGGTTGCGATGCGAATCGAATAGCTGTCGATACAGAGATTCTGGTGATCGGAGGTGGAACATCCGGAACAATTGCAGCCATTCAGGCTGCCAAAGCCAATTGCAAAACCATTCTGATCGAATCGGGCAGTCAACTCGGAGGAACGATAACAACCGGTGGGGTCTCCATCCCCGGACTTTTCCATGCCTGGGGACAACAAATCATCGGAGGAATCGGCTGGAAACTGGTCAAACAAACTGTTCGAATGAATGCCGATTCGCTGCCGGATTTCTCAATCCCTTATGGGCATGCACATTGGAAACATCAAATTCCCATCAACGGTTATCTCTATGCGCTGTTATCCGAAGAGATGTGCCTGAATGCCGGAGTCGACTTGCACTATTACGAAACCCCGACAGAAATCGCACATACCAAAAAAAGATGGATCGTAAAGACTGCGGGAAAAGGTTCGACCCGAATTTACCATGCCAAGCAACTGATTGATTGTACGGGGGATGCAGCAGCAGTTGATCTCGCAGGTTTCGATCGTATCAAAGAGGAGGAAACTCAACCTGGCTCCCTGATTTTCGAGCTGGAGGGATACGACTATTCCGGATTGGAAAAAGAAGCGATCCGCCAAAGTTTTGATGAGGCAATCCAAACGGGACGCCTCTTGGAAACCGATGCTTACAATGGCTTGGAAGCCTTGCTGAATGCGCGGAAAGGATTAGCGGCACAACATGTTCCCGGAGCGGACTCATCAACGGCCCAGACTCATTCAGCAGCCAATATGGAAGGGCGTAAATCATTATTGCGCATCGTTCGATTTGTACGGAGTCTTCCCGGATGTGAAAATACCCGGATCAAGTACATGGCTCCAGAAACTGCAGTTCGTGAGACCTACCGAATTAACGGCCTATATTGCATCACTCTCGACGATTATTTATCAGGACGTAAATTCGACGACGCACTAGCATATTCATTCTATCCGATTGACCTGCACGTAAGCCATGGTGTTGAGCCCCGACACCTCAAGGATTCCGTCGTCGCAACAATTCCGTTACGGGCCTTGATTCCCAAAGGGAGTAAGAACCTGATCGTGGCCGGACGATGCATCAGCAGCGATCGACTGGCAAATTCCGCACTTCGGGTACAAGCCTCCTGCATGGCGATGGGACAAGCAGCAGGAGCAGTTGCAGCTATAGCCTGCAAAGAGAACACCACTCCATCGAATGTCGATCTCGACAAGGTGAAGCAATTATTATCGATTCATGGAGCCATTGTCCCCAATTGACAACACCCCCTTTCAACAAAATAGCGAACCGCAAACCAACGATACGAAGTCATGAATACAAATAATAGCAAATATCTCCAAATCAGTCAAGATATCATCGAACGGATCATGAACGGAGAACTAGCTCCCGGTGATCGTGTCCCATCCGAGCATGAACTCATGCAACAATATGGAGTTAGCAATACGACTGCACGCAAAAGCCTGCTTAATATCGAATTGAAGGGATGGGTCATCCGAATCAAGGGCAAAGGAACATTTGTGCTCAATCGCTCAAAAGACATGCACCTAACGCGTATGCTGGGATCGCTTGATGCCATCAAAGAGAGTTTCGAGGACAACTTGATCCACGAAGGATTCACTCCCAAAAATATTCTGATGGAAAAGACTGTCATTGAAAATGGCATTTCAACCAACGTGAACGGACAGGTTTTTTCCATTGACGGACCCGTACTCAAATATCGGCGTCTACGATATGCCAACGATATTCTGATGAAAGATGACACCCGCTATATCTCCATGACTGCCTGTCGAAACATCCATCTTATCGAACCGACACAACCTTTAATTCGAATTTACGAAGAGAAATACAAGCTGCAGATTGAGAATGTACATCGGACAATCGGAACTATGGTACTCTACCCGGAAAGTAATGACAACTACTTCGAGAATGAGATACCTCTGTCGGTATTCATTCTCAACGGAGTTTGTATTGCTCAGGGAGGGAGTGTCATCGAAATCGAGTATTCATTGTACAGAGGAGACAAATACCAGTTCTCCGTTGACGCCAAGCCTCAATTAGTCAACATAAAATCATAAAATAAAGAGTCACAAATAAGGAACCCGGATTCGACATGAAGTCAAATCCGGGTTCCTTATACAATTTATATCCCTATTCCCCAGATTTCTGGTAAAGCGGATCATTTCCGTTGTATTGCCTCAAGAATTTCCGACACTGGATTCCGGCCGGTTTGATTACATCATCGGCCCAGCCACCCTCATAGCTACCACGCGGAAGGATCATCGAGCAAGTTTCATTCTTGTTCGAAATCGACCAGTTTACCCAGCTCAAATGGTTCTTCTCCATAAATTCAACCCAGCGGGTCCATTCCGGAATATCCAAGAATCCATTTCCCGTATGTTCCATTCCTGCACATTCGGTAAAGAAAATGGGAAGCCCCATATCAAGCGCTTTTTGTACACGAGCCCGATTACCATCCTTGTGGCTGGCTGCATAAAAATGACAAGCATACATGATATTGTCGAACTTTCGAATCGGATCTGCAGCGGCAATATCGACGTGCTGATCCCAAGACGGAGTTCCGACAATAACAATGTTATCGGGATCAAACTCTCGGATCGCAGCGATCACATCTTCGGCATAAGCTTTGATTTCAGGCCAGAAATGCTTGTGTGTTGGTTCGTTGAAGATCTCATACAGCACATTCGGATATGCACCATATTCGCGAGCCATTTTCCGGAAAAAGGCTTTGGCCTCCTCCGGATGGAAATCATGGGCATGCCAATCGATAATGACATATGCTCCCTCGGCGATGGCAGCCCGAATCACAGGCTCAATGCAGTTCAAAGCGAAGTCCGGATTTTCAAGATATCCGTCTTCTACGCCTTTATACACTCCCATTGCTGCACGGAAAACCGAAGCTTTCCAATCGTTTTTCAACCACTTCAATGCTGCTTGATTGTAAAATCGCGGCCAAAGATTATGCCATCCGAAGCTGACTCCTCGCAACGTAATCGTATCGCCTTGTTCGTTACACAGAAACCGCCCTTTCACAGACAGAGCACCGTGCACATCGGCAGGGCGCCAATCGGCGGGATACTGAGCATACGACAAGGATAAGTTCAATAATACGGCACAAAGGGCCAAAAACATTTTTTTCATTTTTTGTTTGTTTAAATTAAGTTATACATTCATGATTGCTGTATCCTTTTTTGCCATCGCCTTGTTTCCCCGGCATAACAAAGTATACTCTGAATCATATTCAGGATGCCCGACAACCTCCAATCTCAGAGAGAAACATCCGATCATATCGGACGGAAGAATAAACCGGAGGGTCGGACCGGCTTCGTTTCGGTTCGAAACCAGATTCGGAGTATGCCATTCCAGAAGGAACTGCGAATCTGCCCCCCAAATCAAATAGCTCTTAATCAACACTCCTGGAGCCTCCGTAAATCGGTCATTGAGAAGCCACAATTCAGCCTCGAATATTTCACCTGCTGTCCAAACAAATTTACGTACTCTGGCACTGGCACAAACCGGACGGCAAGATGCCGACACAGCACCAAGAGCCGGTTTAGGCTCTTTGGGATAAGCGACCAGCGAATTGTTGCCCGCCGCAGGCCATACATCATTGAAACACCAGTTCAGTGCCATTGAGCAATAGGGTTTCTGACGCCGAGCCTCCTCAAATATAGCTTTGTATCCAACACTCTGCAGTAATTGACTCTGCTCGATCAGTTCGTCAAGAGAACGGGCTTTGCCGAAATACTCTTCCAGCAAACTCGCACACAGCCACGTGTCGGGCATTACATCCCAGGCATGATAGGCATGGTGGCTCTGCCAAGCTGAATTGTCACGCGGCGGGAACAACTCCTCAACAGGCAGAGCCCGTTCCAAAACACTTCGAGAGGGAAGTCCGGGAATACCGAATTCGGTATACGCTGTATTCCGGCTTTCGATCATCGTTTCCAACACTTCTTTTCCTTCCCATTTGAAAACGTAATTGCCATGTCCCATTCCATAAACTGGAGAGGTAGGCAAAAACGGCGTTTGGCGGTCATATCGATAACAGAGTGCATTCAACAACCGTAAGGCCAAAGATTGATCCGTCATCCCGGACCAACTGTTAAACAGTTCATTACCCCCGCACCAGATTGCCAAACATGCATGGTTGCGCAAACGCTTGATGATCGACACAGCCTCTTGTTCTAGGATGGAAAGATAATGCGCATCATCCGGATAGTTATTGCAAGCAAGCGGAAATTCCTGCCAAACAAGCAACCCCATCCGATCACAAAGGTCATAAAACGACTCCTTGTTGACAATACCACCTCCCCAAATCCGAAGCAGGTTGAAATTCGCCATCCGAGCTATTTCAAGCAACTCTTGGTAGCGTTGTTCTGTGATCGTCCCGGGGAAAATCTCCGGATTGACCCAGTTTGTTCCTTTTGCAAAAATTGGACGTCCATTCAACTCTAACTGAATGGGCGAAACACTGGGCCCTTTGGGAAAATCCTTCGGTTCATTCCAAGCTCCGTCATTAGGAACCAGCCGAATTCTGCGAAAACCAACCCGGGTTGTCCGACGATCCAATACGTATCCTTTTTCATCGAGGATCTCGAATACCGATTCATAAAGCTCCGGCATCCCGTGGTCGTGAGTCCACCACAGTCGAGGATTATCGATGCTGCATTCAACAATGGTACAAGATCGACAGTCGCCACGTTTTTCAAACACCTGATTCCCGGATGGATCTTTCAGCCACCAAACATACTTAACAGGATTATTTGCAACAAGTTGTACCTGCAAGACAATATCCGCCCATTTGAAGTGTTCCGACAACTCATAGCGGAGATCCAACGTATCAATAAAGGTCGAATTGCGAATCTCTATTCCTGTTTCGTCCCAGATACCGAGGGGAATTAACCGAGGATGCCAATCCCAGCCATAACTGACTGCCGGTTTCACAACATGAGAGGCCTGACTTCTGTCAATCGGATATGGGACTCTCTTAGGAACAGGGGCAATCCGAACTTCCAATATATTCTCATGAGCCAGCGAAGAAGTGAGGTCCACTTCTACTGGGGTAAACATTCCCTCTTGCCGATGGAGAAGCTCCCCATTCAATATAATTTCAAATTCATAGTCGATACCTTTCGATACAAACCACAGCGACTGTCCGGGAGTCAGCACCGGACTCAGGAATGAAGCACGGTATGTATAATACAGATCCTCCATCCAGCCGAACATTTCAAAATTATTTCCATGAGCATAATCAGGATACTGTTTTTCACGGGCAATATCCAGTTGGACCGCACCTGGTACTTGTGCCGGGTAAAATTCAGAAGGAGAGATATTCGGTTGTTTGGAGTATCCCAGCTCCCATTGAAGGGATGCCAAGATTCTGTCTGATGCAATCATATGACGAAAAATAAAGTAATATAGATATGTAAAGATTCGTATTCTGTTCAAGCGAATTCTTATAACGAATCACACAGGAGAGATTCGAAACACAAAGATTAGAAGACATAAGTACGGCTCAGTTCTTAAACAAGTGTTATACTCCTCGGGAATTCCGATGATATAAAAAAATAGAAGTCGAACGTGTCTTCACATCGACTGTGTTATGCCAAAAAGATATGGGGATTATAAAATAAGACATCTACACAAACAAAGAAGAGAACCTTCGAATGCTTATGTACATACCTAATGTAACCTTACGGATTTTTATTGAATTTAATCCGTACTTTCTTTTACCCGAGAACAAAGATATGTTTTTTCCCAATATATAGCAAGGCCCCATATAAAAATTCCCCGAAATATTTTTTCCTAATGACTGAAATCTATGAATCTAAAATAAGAATTGGTAGGTAGACATTCTTTGATATATTATAATTTAAACAAGAAGTCAGCCGACTAACTATTGTAATCTACAACAAAATATAATAATCTAATTTTAAACATTTCCGAGAAAATGCATATTTTCTAGAAAGCACTCATCTCAGACGACAATATTTTGATTTCCAACTTAATGCAATTACCCTCCTAACATAACGTCATTCTATAACATTCAAACAAGATTCAGCTTTTAGGTTATTTCCGTCGACTACGTCTCTTTCGTCGAATTTGTATCTGATCCTCATAAACCTGCACGTCCGCCAATTCCAGAATCGCGTCAAGCGGATGGATCAACTGATCCGACCTGTGTAACTCTTTTGACGATGTTTTTTCTGAAGTATGCCGATAGACTCTTCTGTTCTCCGCTTCGGGATAAAACTGCCGTTCGAAGGCGTTGGCCGAGAAATTCCTCCCCAGCAGGGAGCCGTTGGCTACGATTTCCTGCTTATGGTCGATAAAGGTTACGCCGTAGATTCGTCCCGCAGCATTGAGGCGGAATACCGCATCAACGCCCTTGTCGTGCAACCGCTCGTAAAACTCCGCCCGGTTTGTACACCTCTCCATTTCATCCGCAACCTTTCCCCGCAATCCGTCAAGAGCTCCGGGCTCCTTCAAGGCCATTTTCGAACGCTCGTAATAGCGTTGCAGGGCCTCATATCCGACATCCTTCCCGATGCGGCTCGACTTGAACGGCGTTCCGATACCATAGCCGTCATCGGTCAGCGCCCCGTAAATCATCCCGGCATAATCGCGTCCGTCGATGGTTCCGGTCCGTTCCTCGGCCGAGACATTAAAGGCTTCGAGCAGCGTCCGCCACTCTCCGAAGGAGGCGCAGCGGTAATGCCGCAGGCACGACCTTACGGTGGAGGAGACCTGTTGCTTGACATCGCCCTTCTGATAATCTACCTTGCGCAATTCCTCCCGATCCTGCAGCTCCTGGCCTTTGATGCTCGGGTGTAGCCCGTATTTTTGCTCGAGGTCCCGCGTAATCTCTACGGAACGTCGGGCCTCGAAGTCATGGGGCAATTTCCGACCCTCTCTGTCGATACGAAGCGACACGATATGCAGGTGCTCGCGCGCAATATCCCGGTGCTTGAATACGATGTATGGTTGTTCGCCATATCCCATCCGCTCCATATACTCGCGGGCGATCTCGCCCAGTTGCTCATCGGTTAGGCGGTCTTCGGGCGAGGGGTTCAGTGAGACGTGGAAAACCGTGTTGGTCGTTCGCCGGTTGGCCTGCAGGAAGGGTTCGAAGCTGGCCATGCACCGTTCGTGGCTCATGCGTCCCGTGGCATCGAACGGATCAAGCATCCGATTCCAGAAGAGCACCTCGGCCTTTCCCCGGTTGACCTTCTCCTCGTTGTAGCGGACAGCTCCGCCGACGGTTGCTCCCGTCCTTATATTCGCAACCATCCTTCGGCCTGTTTGGTAAGATTCAGAATCTCGACACTCAATGCTTTCAACTCGCGTGTATGCTGTTCCAGCGCAGCGATTTGGCGCGGAATCGAGACGTTGGAGAAGTGGCTGTTGATGGCCCGAACCACCTGATTGTAGTTGTTCCCGACGCGCTGAAACTGGAAATAAAGGTCGTTGAGTCGTGTCAGAAACTCCACCTTTGAAGGGTCGCGGCGGATGACTTCGAAGCGCTCGGCAAAGAGTCGTTTGACGATAAACCGGCTGCGGTTGTGCTCCAATCCGGCGGCAGCGAGCATCTGCCGGAAGCGGATCTCCTGCTCATCGTTGAGCCGGAACGAGTATTTATAACTCGGGGCCGGGATTTGAGTGTTGCATTTTCTCTGACGGGTCATTCGATGGAAGATTTGGGGTTCGACTTGGGAGAACCTCACCCGCCTCGCAGAGCGAGGACCTTTGTCGGACAAACCGCCGGTTGTCGGACAAAGGTACACCTCGCTCCCGTCAGGCGACGGGTACAGTTTTGGCATCCAAAAAGAGCATCTACGCTCTTAAAAGAGCATCCCCGAAACAAAAAAACACGTGCAGATTCTCCACCGCAATATTACGAGGATCTTCAGGGATTAAAAAGCGCTCTTGTCGGCCATGCAAGGCCTCCGGAGGACACCGGGAACCAATCCCTGAAAACCGCACTACCTTGCGGGCAAACGTCCAACAATCCATCCATGAAACTGCTATTGTATTTGTTCATTGATCCTGTTTTTCAGGATTTCGGGAACAGTTTCCGTCCTCTGTTCCTCCGCGATGAAATGCTTCCCTTTGTTCGTGCCGGACCTTATTCCTGAATTCACGAACTCGGGAGTTCGTGCGTGAACGCACTCTTGAACAAACTTGTTAAATCGCGCCTTCCTGAAGAAATAAATTATGGGGAAACACACCTGTAAGCATTACCGTATGCAATCAAAAAGGCGGCGTCGGAAAATCAACCTTCACCGTTCTGCTTGCCAGCCATCTCCACTATACCTTGCAGCGGGACGTGCTGGTCGTCGACTGCGACTATCCCCAATGGTCGATTTACAATCAACGCTCCCGCGAGTTGGAGATCAGATTTATTGGATCATATTTTGAGATGAGAAACATATAACGTATCTTTGCTTTGTAGCAAGGGAAAGTATTGGGACGTAAAATTACCCCAACAAACCAGTGACCCGACAACGAAGAATCAGCTACAACACATTGATATATAGAGGTAAATAATCATAGGTTCGAGCCCCTTCTTCCACCCCGGGCTCTCCGAAAGGGAGAGCGGCACGAAGCGAAAAACCTTATGTATCGATGATACATAAGGTTTTTTTCGTTTTCAGGGAGTACCGATCAAAGCAACGGAAAGCCGATTTTCAGGTCCGATTCGCGACCTGTTCTCGAAGGGGCAGGAAATCGGCCGCGATTCGGCCGCCCGCTTTGTTTCGCACTATCCGGCGATGCAATCCTCCTGCGCCGCATACGCCGCCCCCGTGCGGACGCGGCGCCTTCTCCGTCGTTCCCGTTCGTAAAAAACCGGCTCGCTTCACCGGTTCGGATGTCTATGCTGCAATCCGACCGGCACAATCGGAGAGGCCGCCCCGAAAACCCGGGGCGGCCTCTCCGATTGTTGCGACCGGGACCGGCGCTATTTCCCGTTCAGGAACCGCTCCGCACGGCCCGGGGTGAGCATCTCCCACAACGACGCCACGGTCCAGCCCGGAGCGAAGATATCGTTGTAGAATCCCTTGCCATTCTTGCCGTAATCCCAGTTGGTGTGCTGCACGACCTCGGGATAGTAACCCGGCTTCGCGACGCCGCACAGCCGCTCTTCCACCGGAAGGAGCTGACGCATCGAGCTTCCGATCACCTCGGCGAAATCGGTGAAACGTTTCTCGCCGAACTCCCGTCCCAGCCAATCGAGGACCGAACAGAACTCGAATACGAAGACGTCGATGTGGTTGTTCTCGACCGAGACGTTGCCCCAGCCGCGCGTTTTCAGCCCCAGGTCCCCGAGCATCTGTCCCGGGGCGAAGGGCACGTCCCAGAGGTAATACCACGAAAGCGCGAAATAGGCGGCTCGGCGAGCCATGGCGGCATAGTGGCTGCGGGATTCGCGGTCGCCGGCCAGCGCCAGGTAGTACATGGCCGTCGCCGCATAGAGCGAAGCCTCCTTGTCTTCGCAGTTGGCGTCGAGTGTCGACGAGAAATAATCGGCCTTGCCGATGATCTCCGATTCGAGGTAGCGGGCCGTCTTTTCGGCGGAGGCGAGGTAGCGTCTGTCGCCGAAGTAGCGGTAAGCCATGACCAGCGGAAGCGTGGCCGAGGGGGTGCTGCCGCCGCTGGCGTCGACCGTCGTCCGGTCGTCGCGGAATTTCCGGGGGAAGCTGCCGTCTTCGGCCTGCAGCTGCAGGAATGCGTTCAGAATGCAGGCCACCTTCCGCTCCAGTCCGGGATGCTTGCGGCCGTGTCTCTTTTCATAGTGCAGGTAGTGGAGCAGCGCAGAAACGCCCTCGCTCTGACGGCGGATGCTGAACACATCGGTCTCCGTGCCGTTTCCGAAGTCGACGAACTCGCGGATGAAGCCGCCGGCCGTGAACCCGTTGCGCTCGTAGCTGTCGAAGGTCGCCCCGGCCAGGCCGACGAGGTCGGCACGGCCCTGTTCGTATCCGTATTCGAGGGCGTTGAACGCATTGAGCAGCACCCGCCCCACGAAGCCCACCTCGGCATGGCCGTTGGAAGCGCAGTCGGCCGTGCGGAGCTGCTCCCCGGACATGTATTTCAGCGGATATCCGTCTACGTGAGCCGCCGTGAAATAGGCGGACAGCACCTCCTTCATCCGCTCGTCCGAATAGGCCGGTTCGGGAGCCGCGGGCCGCAGGCAGTCGTAGCTGTACTCCCAGGTCTTGCGTACGAAATCGGAGAAGTCCGCAGCCTCGCCGCAGCGGAGTTCCCAGCGGAGCACGACCGTTGCGCCCTCGGGCAGGTGCCGGTAGGCGCGGACCGGCGGGGCCAGCGTGAGTTTGCTGTTGTAGCAGTAGGGCGTCTCCTGATAGGGAAATCCGAAGCGGAGCGCGGCACGGCCCCCGACGTTCTCGAAGCCCGTGAATCCGATCGACGTATCGCCCGAGAGGATCACCTCGCCGCTCGGATGGGTGGTCAGCGCATCGCAGCCGGACCCGCACGCACGCAGCACCGTGCGGAATTTTCCGCTGGCCGGGTCGAAGATACCCGTGAGCGGTGTGCTGAGACGGTCTTCGCGGACGGTCCAGCCGTCGGCCACGCGGAACGAGGGCGCCTCTTCCGGCGACCGGAGATTCTGGCGGTACCAGAAGCCCGGCATCAGGAACTGGCATTCGCCGTGGACGAATTCGGTTTCGAGGGTCTGGCTGTATTGAAACCAGACCTCTTTCAGCGCCGTGATGCACACCTCGACCGTACGGCCGTCGTCGTGCGGCGTCTCGGTGGCGACGACGGAGACGGGGAGCATGCGGCCCGCCTCCAGCAGAAAGCGGCCGTCGCCGGGGCGGGGCGTGAGCGGATAGTCGACGGCCGGATTCCCGGGCGTCTTCAGCGAGATCGTGTGGCTGCACGCGGTGATCGCGTCGCCCGGCGCACCATAGCCGTAGCCCGAAAAGAGCAGGCCGGCAAGGGCGCAGAGAAAGGATTTCTTCATAAATATTCGGATTTTATGGTCTGTTCGTTCTGCGGTTTCAGGAGGCTTCCTTGTGTGAATTCCCTGTATTTGGAAGGAGTCATTCCTGTTTTCTTTTTGAATACGATGTTGAAGTATGAGGGCGTCTCGAACCCTACGGCACAGGCGATCTGCCGGCAGCTCATTCCGGAATTGGTGAGCAGCTCCTTCGATTTTGAGATCTTCAGCTCCTGCATGTACTGTTTGGGGGCGAATCCCGTGTACTCCTTGAAGATGCGGCGGAACCAGGAGTATCCCATCCCGATCTGCCTGGCGATCGCTTCTCCCGGTATGTTTTGTTCGATGTGCTCCTGCATCAGAATTTTCGCTTTGGCGATCTGCCCGTCGATGTTCTTGTCACGGAAGGCCATCTGTCGGTCCTCGCTGTACGCGAATCCGAGCAGCAGGTTGACGATCCCCGCCAGGATCTGCTGATGGCCCGTCCCCTGCTGCCGGGCTACGGTCGCGGCCCAGCGGTAAAGACGGCAGATCTCCTCGTGGATGCCGACGCTGAAGACGGCCTTTTCCCGCACGAAAAACCGCGAAGCCACCCGTTTCTCGATATCCGGGCCCGTGAATCCGACCCAGGATTCGTGCCATCCGGTCTGCGGATCGGGACGGTAGCTGTGCCATTCGCCCGGAAAGAGCAGGAACATGTCGCCCTCCCGGATTTCGCACTCCTTCTGCCGGGCGGAGACGAACTGCCCCCGGCCCCGGGTGATGTAGACCAGCTGGTATTCGTTCAGGATACGGCCCTTCTCGGTCGAAAAAAGATAGCGGGCGGAATGGTTGCGCGACGGATATTCGGCCTGCGGCGGAATGTTCTGGTATCCGGCCGTGGTCACGACCATCCCCCAGAGCATGTCCCGGTCGTTCGACATCAGGTATTTTGCATGGCTCTCTTCCATCATAAAAAAATGATAGCGGCAAATTTTGAAATCATCCGTACAATTATAGGAATAAATATTCACATAAGCCTGCATATCTCGACAAAGATTCATGTCATAAAATGAAATAATCGAATCAATGAGAGAAACAGCGCCTGCGACGGAGTGTCTATTTTCGCTAAAAATCCAGCTATTACTTTCATGGAAGCCCCAACGACGCAGACCCGCATCGGGCTCTTCGCCACCGGACTTGATACGTATCGGAATCAGTTCGACGGCTTGCGCGACCGGCTGAACGCCCGCCGGGAGGAGATCGCGGCCGGAATAGGACGGAAAGCATCGAGGTCGTCGACGCCGGAATGGCAGATTCGCCCGAAAAGGCGCTCGCGACCGCATCGCCGTTCGCCCGGCGGCAGACCGGAGAGCGGGCGGCAGCGGCGAAAGCCTGCCGCGGCGCCGATCCGCAAGCGCGAATTTTCGCATTCCGCAACCGACCGTTCCCGGGGTCATTTGCGCCCGACGCAGCGCAGAATGTCGAGCACCGATTCGCCGGGCAGCTCGCCCCGCAGCTTCATGCCGCGGATCGTACGGGACAGATAACGTTCGATATCGCGCTCGAGCCGCTTGTAGAGCGGGCATCCCGTATAGTTCTCGTTGTCCAGCAGCACGTCGCGGATCGAACGCAGCGAATTGTTATAGTTGGCCATCTCGTTCTTCAGCGCCACCCCCTTCTTGCGCGACCCGGTGATTTTGGCGATGGACATCTGCCGCAGCTTCTCGCACACGCAGTTGAGCAGCACGAGCACGACGTTGTCCATCAGCGTATGGCCGTGCATGAAAAGGTAGGTCGTCTCGGGGGTCAGCCCGCGGCTCTTCAGCCGCTCCTCGAACCGGGGCAGCGCCTCGGCCATGGCGGGATTCTTGGCCCGCAGCCCCCGTTCGCGCCGGGCGACATTGCGCCGCAGCCACTCGAGGGTCTGCGCCCCGTTGTCCGCCAGGTCGAGATAGCCGATCCGGACCGTCGCCTTGAAATCGGCCAGCGTGAAGACATTCTCCGTCTCGGGATGGGCCGAAAGGACATACCACAGAAACACGGGGTAGATCGCCTGCGAATAGTCGGCCAGGAAGCGTTCGAAATCGAAGATGCGCGTATCGTTCTTGGTCGCCTTCACGCAGACGTTGTGCAGCGAAGGGGCGTAGCAGAGGTAGTTCTCCGTGGCGTAGGCGTAGGTGTGGAACAGATAGGGGCTGTCGTTCACCGTACGCGACTGCTCCGTACGGTCGCCGAACAGGAAATCGAAATCGGAATCGACGCACAGCAGCAGCTCCTCCGACGAGCGGGGGACCGTGGCCAGCAGCACCTTTTTCCCTTTGGGCAGATCCTCGCGGTTGGGCACCGAGATCTCGAAACGCAAATAAGGGTTGCGGAAATGGTCGAAGATGCCGCGCCAGAAGGCCACGTCCTCGTACCCCTCGACGTACACGCGCACCAGCCGCCGTCCCGGTTCGACGAGCGCGGGCGGCAGCGGCTCGGGCTGCGGATCCGCGGAAAAAGGATTCCACCTGCGCAGTTTTTCGGCGATCTTGCGTACCATATGCTAACAAAGATAATAAATTTCGTATTTTTGTGCAAAATAACGGGTCGCAATTCGTCCGCGCGATTCCGGCATTCGACCGCACCCGCCTGCGGTCCGGAGTCGTCGTCGGCGGCGCACGCCGCCGCACGGCATGCGACGACCGACCCGCATACGGCCTATGGGAAACAACGACTGGAAAGCACGCCTGGGAATGGTCTACTCGACCGATCCGGATTTCGCATACCGCACGGACGAACGGGACGAACCCGCCACGCTGCCGCCCGCACAGCAGGATCTGCGCGTGTGGCTCGACCGCAAACACCGGGGCGGCAAGGTGGCGACGCTGGTGCGGGGATTCGTCGGCACGGCGGACGACCTGACCGAACTGGCCCGGCTGCTGAAAAAGCGCTGCGGCGTGGGCGGCGCCGCCAAAGAGGGCGAGATCATCATCCAGGGCGACCACCGCGACCGGATCGTGGAGATCCTGCTCGAAACGGGCTATCGCTGCAAACGCGCCGGAAGCTGACCGGCGAACGCACCGCCGCCGCGGACGGGCATCTTCGGAACCGGCCGTTCCGGCTTCGCCGCGGACGGATCCTTCCGGACCGGCGCATGCGCCGGCATCACCGCGCGGCCGGACTCGGAAAACGCAGGCGGAATGCCGCGCCGAAAGCGCATAACCGCATAAAACAACGGAAATTGAAAACGCTCATCCGCCTTCTCTCGCTGCTGTGCGCCCTCGTTGCGGCGCGCACGGCCTCGGCGCAATACTACACCTGGGGCGCCGACGCCCCGATGAAATGGTCGACGATCCGCACGCCCGACGTGCGGATGATCTACCCCGACACGGTCGCATCGCTGGCCGCCCGCACCCTGCACGCCATCCGTGCCGTCCGGCCCGACATCGCCCACGGCTTCACGCACGGACCGATGCGGATCCCGTTCGTCATGCACCCCGAAAACTTCCGTTCGAACGGGCTGGTGATGTACCTGCCCAAACGCGTCGAGTTCCTCACCTCGCCGGCCGTCGAGAGCTACTCGATGCCCTGGTACAAGCAGCTGGTAGCCCACGAATACCGCCACGCCGTGCAGTACAACAACCTCGACCGCGGCGTGATCCGCGCGCTGAGCTATCTGCTCGGACAGCAGGGATCGACCGTCGGCCTGCTCTGCATGCCGATCTGGGCGATGGAGGGCGACGCGGTGCTGTGCGAAACGCAGATGTCGACCTTCGGCCGCGGACTGCAGCCCTCCTTCACGATGGCCTACCGCGCCATGGGCAACATCGCCCGCGAAAGACGCAACATCGACAAATGGTTCTGCGGTTCGTACCGCGACTATGTGCCCGACCACTACCAGCTGGGCTACCAGCTCTGCGCCTATGCCTACGACCGCTACGGCGAGAACATCTGGAACAAGGTGGCCCGCTACGGCGCCCGCAACCCCTACGTGCTGGCCACCACGCGCGCCGCATTGGGCAAGTACTACCGCACCGACGTGCGCGTGCTGTTCCGCAATACGTTCGACGAGCTGAACGCCTTCTGGGACGCGCTGCCTCCGACCCGCGACAGCGCCCGGCCGCTCACCGGCGAGCTGCCCGAGGGGAACCACACCGCCTACAGCTGGCCGCTGCCGCTCGACGACGGCCGGGTGCTGGCCGTCAAGAGCGATTTCGACAGGCCGTCGCGCTTCGTGCGCATCGACACGTGCACGGGCCGCGAGGAAACGGTCTGCTACACGGGCGACCTGTCGACACGCCCCGCACTCGGCGGCGGGCGCGTGTGGTGGACCGAATACCGCCGGTCGAAACTCTTCGAGCAGCGCGTGAACTCGCAGCTCTGCTACATGGATCTGTCCGACGGACGGCCGCACACGGTCGACCGGAAGCGCCGCACGCTCTACCCCACGCCGGCCGGCAGCGACCTCGGCACGGTGGAATATGCGCCGGACGGACGCTACACGGTGATCGTGACGCATGCCGACGGCTCCGAGAAGCGGTTCGAGGCGCCCGAAGGCACCGAACTCCACGGTCTGGCCTGGGACGACGGGACCGTGGCTTGGTACGTGATCGCGACCGACGACCGGGGCATGCACCTGGGGCGGATCGATGCGGAGGGGCTCCACCCGATCACCGACGGCGCCTACATCACGCTGAGCGACCTGCGCGCCGGCGACGGATGGCTCTACTACGGCTCGATCGCCTCGGGGCGCGACGAAGTGCACGGCTACGACCTGATGGGCCGGCGCGAATACCGGCTGACGACCTCCGCCTACGGCTCCTTCGACCCGGCGCCCGCGGCGGACGGCGTGCTGGCCACGACCTACGACCGCCGCGGCTACCGCGTAACGTTCCAGAAGACCGGCGACGACGAGCGGATTCCGGTCGAACCGGCCCGCACGCCGCGGAACCTGGTCAACCCGCCCCGCACGAACTGGGGCGTGGTGAATCTCGACACGGTCCGTTTCTCGGCCGCCGACTTGACCCTGCAAAGCGGCCGGTTCCGCCGCAAGCGCTACCGCAAGGTGCCCAACCTGGTGAACGTGCACAGCTGGATGCCCGTGGCATTCAACCCGTTCGACGCGGTAGACGAGCACAACATCGATCTCAACCTGGGCGTGACGCTCCTGTCGCAGAACCTGCTGTCGAGCACCGAGGCCTACGCCTCCTACGGCTGGAACCGGGCCGAAGGGTCGCTCGTCAACCTGGGCGTCCGCTATTCCGGACTGGGCGTGCAGCTCGATCTGGACGCCTCCTACGGCGGGAACCAGCTCTTCTATTCGCTGTCGACCTACGACCCGCAGACGGGAAATCCCGTCTATCAGAAGCATCCCGCCCCAGACAAGTACTACTCCGTGGGGCTGTCGGCCGCGCTGCCGCTCTACATGCAGCGGGGCCACCGCACCCGCCAGTTCACCCTCTCCGCAGGGTGGAACTTCTCGAACGGCATGGTGGCCGACCTCGACAAAATCGAATGGGACAACGGGCATATCTCCAACATCCAGCGGATCGGATTCCGCAAGGGACTGCACAAACTCTCGTTCGGAGCGGCCTTCGCCGACCATGTGCGCATGGCGCACCGCGACTTCGCGCCGCGGTGGGGCTACACGCTCAGTGCCGCCTACACGTTCAACCCGTCGAACGGCTTCTTCAGCGACCTGATCTCGCTCTACGGCCAGGCCTATCTGCCGGGCATCGCGCCGCACCACTCGGTGCGCGTCGCCGCGAACTACCAGACGTCGATCGGCGGCTACAAGTTCCCGGCCGGCTATGCCCCGCTGAGCTACAAGTCGACCCGGCTGATTCCCCGCGGATTCTCCTCGGCCGACATCGTCTCGAACAACTACACGGCCGCCGCATTCGACTATCAGCTGCCGGTGTGGTATCCCGAGGGAGGCATCGGATCGGTGATCTACTTCAAACGCATCCGCCTGAACCTCGGCGGCGACTACGCCCAGTTCCGCCGTCCGGGCCGGGGCGGCATGGAGTGGCGTCGCATCTGGTCGGCCGGCGCCGACATCGTGCTCGACATCAATGCGTTCCGCCAACCGGCATCGGCTACGTCGACCGTCAAGCTCTCCTTCTACCGGCCCAGCAAGGGCGACTTCTGGTTCGGCGCATCGGTCGGACTGCCGTTTTAAGAGCGGCTTTCCGACGCTTCGGGGAGCGGATGCTCCGCCGGCCGGGCGCCGCTACCGACCGTCCGGACAGCCCGAGCAACCGGAACGGCCCGTCCACCCGAATTCATCCGCGATAAAAGCCCGGGGCCCCTCCCGTCTCCCGCCCCGGCCGCAAAAAGCCCGCGGACAACCACACCGCTCGCACCTCTCGGCAGCAAAAAAAACGCGGACAACCACACCTCTCGCAACTCTCGGCTACAAAAAACGCGGACAATCGTATCCCCGATCTCCCATCGCACGCACGAAAAAACCGGAGCGGAGTCGCGGCCGGGGGACGGATACGAAAAAATCCCGGACGAGCCGCACCTGCGTACGCCCCGTCCGGGATTTCGGAAGGATGGCGGAGAACCTCCGCCTGTCCCGTCAATTACATTTTCTTGCCGACGTTGGTCTTCTTGGCCACCTTCGGGGCAGCCGTCTTGGCGGCAGCCTTGGGAGCCTTCGGCGCTGCGGCCTTCTTCGGAGCGGCCTTCTTGGCCTCGCCCTCCACGACCGTAGCGTCTTCTACGGCATCGGTCGACTTCTTGCGCGAACGACGCGTCTTGGGCTTAGCCTCGGCGGCTGCGGCCGGAACGACGCCCAGCGTATAGGCCTCGTTGAAGTCCACGAACTCGATGATGCACATGTCGGCGGCATCGCCCAGCCGGAAACCGGTCTTCAGAATGCGGGTGTAGCCGCCCGGACGATCGGCGATCTTCGGCGCGATGGTACGGAACAGCTCCGTAACGGCCTCCTTCTGCTTGAGGTAGGAGAAAACGACACGACGCGAGTGCGTGGTATCCTCTTTCGACTTGGTTACCAGCGGCTCCACAAACTGCTTCACAGCTTTGGCCTTCGCTACCGTGGTCTCGATGCGCTTGTGCAGGATCAGCGACGATGCCATGTTCGACATCAGCGCCTTGCGGTGACCCGCCTGTCTGCCCAGGTGATTGAAATTCTTATTGTGTCTCATTTAATTAGTCTTTATCAAGTTTGTAGATAGATACGTCCATTCCGAACTTCAGATTGAGCGAAGTCAGCAGCTCGTCCAGTTCGATCAGCGACTTCTTGCCGAAATTGCGGAACTTCAGCAGGTCATTACGGTTCAGCCGCACCAGATCGCCCACCGTATCCACATCGGCGGCCTTCAGGCAATTCAGCGCACGCACGCTCAGATCCTGATCCGAAAGCTTCGTCTTCAACAGCTGGCGCATGTGCAGCACGTCCTCGTCGAACTCCTCGCTTCCGGAGGTATCCTCCATGTTGACCGTGATTTTCTCGTCGGAAAAGAGCATGAAGTGCTGGATGAGGATCTTGGCAGCCTCCTTCAACGCCTCTTTCGGGTGAATGGATCCGTCCGTAGTAATCTCCAAATTCAACTTCTCGTAGTCGGTCTTCTGCTCGACACGATAGTTCTCGATCGTATACTTCACGTTCTTGATCGGCGTGAAGATCGAGTCGATCGGCAGCGTACCGAATTCGCACTCGGCAGGCGTATTCTCCTCGGCAGGCACATAACCGCGACCCTTGCCGATCGTGATCGTGAACTGCATCTTCGTACCGGGGGCAAGGTGGCAGATCACCAGATCGGGGTTCAGCACCTTGAAGAACGAAAGATAATTCGAGATATATCCGGCAGTCAGCTCCGTAACACCCGCAACGTTGATGGATACCTTCTCGGAATCCTGATTATCGACTGTGCGGATAAAGCGGACCTGCTTCAGATTGAGGATGATATCGATCATGCCCTCCTTCACGCCCGGAACGGCCGCGAATTCGTGATCGACACCGGCCACCTTAACCGTCGTGATGGCATAGCCCTCCAGCGAAGAGAGCAAGATACGACGCAAAGCGTTACCGACAGTCATGCCGAAACCCGGCTCCAGCGGTCGGAACTCGAACTTTCCGAACGATGAAGTGGACTCGAGCATAATAACCTTCTCAGGTTTCTGGAATGCTAATATTGCCATAATTTGGAATTTGTTTGATTACTACTTGGAGTACAACTCGACGATCAGCTGTTCCTTGATGTTCTCCGGAATCTCCTCGCGTTCGGGCTTCTGCAGGAACTTGCCGCTCATCGTGGCGTTGTCCCACTCGAGCCATGCGTAGCGGCTCTTCGACGAACCGGCCAGCGACTCCGTAATAACCTCCAGGCTCTTCGACTTCTCGCGAACCGACACCACGTCGCCGATACGGAGCGAATAGGACGGAATGTTCACGACCTCTCCGTTCACGCAGATATGGCGATGCGACACCAACTGGCGTGCCGCAGCACGCGTCGGAGCGATACCCAAGCGATAAACCACATTGTCCAGACGGCACTCGAGCAGTTTCAGCAGGTTTTCGCCCGTGATACCGCCCATACGGGCGGCCTGCTCGTAGGTGCGTGCGAACTGCTTCTCCAGAAGACCGTACGTGTACTTGGCCTTCTGCTTCTCGCTGAGCTGCGTACCGTACTCCGACACCTTCTTGCGCTTGCGCATCAGACCGTGCTGTCCGGGAGGATAGTTGCGCTTTTCGAGCACTTTATCCGCACCGTAAATGGCTTCGCCGAACTTTCTGGCGATTTTCGATTTTGGTCCTATGTATTTTCCCATTGTCTTAACTTTTTAATATATCGTTGTTTAGTTACAAATGCCCCGCCTCGGACATCCGGTCCGCCCGGTGCGCGCCATCCGGCTGACGCCGCGGCCCGCATAGCCCGGCCCGGTCTCCTCGGCCGGCGCCGGAATCATACGCGGCGACGATTGGGAGCACGGCAACCGTTGTGCGGCAGCGGAGTGACGTCGATGATCTCCATCACCTCGATACCCGCGCCGTGGATGGTGCGGACGGCCGACTCACGACCCGCACCCGGGCCTTTCACATAGACTTTGACCTTGCGAAGTCCCATGTCGTAGGCTACCTTGGCGCAGTCCTGCGAGGCGGTCTGAGCGGCATAGGGAGTATTCTTCTTCGAACCACGGAAACCCATCTTACCGGCCGAAGACCAGCTGATCACATCGCCCGTTTCGTTGGTGATGGTGATGATCACGTTGTTGAAAGTGGAGTGTACGTAGGCATTGCCCACGGCACCGACCTTAACAACCTTCTTCTTAACTGTTCCAGTTTTCTTTGCCATAATTCTCTAAAGATTACTTCGTTGCTTTTTTCTTGTTTGCGACGGTCTTCTTGCGGCCCTTGCGGGTACGCGCGTTGTTCTTGGTCGACTGGCCGCGAACCGGAAGGCCCAGACGGTGACGGATACCGCGGTAGCAACCGATATCCATCAGACGTTTGATGTTGAGCTGCACCATCGAACGGCATTCGCCCTCCACCTTGATGCCCATCTCGGCAATCTTCGAACGGATCGCGCCGACCTGTGCGTCGTCCCAGTCCTGAACCTTGACGTCGTAGCTGATGCCAGCCGCGTCGAGAATCTTGCGGGCCGTCGAACGACCGATACCGTAAATATAGGTCAGGCCGATCTCGCCCCGCTTGTTTTTTGGTAAATCTACACCGACTATACGTGCCATAAATCTTCTTTTTCTACTTTAATAAACCGTTGTGAAACATCACCCTTGGCGCATCTTGAACTTGGGGTTCTTCTTGCAGATCACGTAGAGTTTGCCCTTACGCTTCACGATCTTGCAATCTTCGCTTCTTTTCTTGATCGATGCTTTTACTTTCATCTTCTTAAGCAATCTAAGGTTATTTGTAACGGAAGGAGATGCGCCCCTTGGTAAGATCGTAGGGGGTCATTTCCACTTTTACTTTATCTCCGGGAAGGATCTTGATGTAGTGCATGCGCATCTTCCCCGAGATATGGGCCGTGAGTACATGACCGTTGTCCAGCTCGACGCGGAACATCGCGTTGGACAGCGCTTCGATGATCGTCCCGTCCCTTTCGATAGCAGCTTGCTTTGCCATAGAGTCTCTTTAGTCTTTTAATGCCTGTTCGATGATGCTGAAGTCGGTCAGCACGTCCGGACCCTCCTTGCGGATCGCCACGGCGAACTCGTAGTGCGCCGCGGGTTTGCGATCCCGGGTGCGGACCGTCCAGCCGTCCCGCTCGAAAACCACCGCTTTCGATCCCATATTGATCATCGGTTCGATGCAGATGACCATGCCCTCTTTCAGGAGCGGTCCTCTGCCGCGTGCGCCGTAATTGGGGACACCCGGGTCTTCGTGCATTTTCCGACCCAATCCGTGCCCCTCCAGCTCGCGCACGACTCCGTAACCGAAACTTTCCGCATGCGCCTGCACCGCAGCCGAAATATCGCCCACGCGATTACCGGCCTTGGCCTGCGCCGTACCTTTATAAAGAGCCTCTTTGGTGACGTCCATCAGCTGCCGCACTTCCCCGGCGACCTCTCCCACGGCGAACGTATACGCCGAATCACCAACAAACCCCTTCATAAACGTACCGCAATCGACCGAAACGATATCGCCCTCTTCGAGGACCTGTTTTGCGGACGGGATACCGTGAACCACCTGCTCGTTTACCGATATGCACAACGAAGCGGGAAATCCCTGATATCCGAGGAAAGCGGGAACCGCCCCGTGCGCGCGGATGAACTCCTCGGCGATGCGATCCAACTCCAGGGTCGTGACGCCCGGCCGAATGTGGCGACCCACTTCGGCCAGCGTCTTCGACACCAGAATGTTGTTTTCGCGGAGCAACTCGATCTCCTCGTCTGTCTTCAAATAGATCATTTTGTCTCGACTCTTTCGGAAAAACCGCTAATGACGGCCCTGGATACGGCCCGTCTTCATCAGACCGTCGTAATGGCGCATCAGCAGGTAGCTCTCTATCTGTTTGAGCGTATCGAGCACCACGCCCACCATGATCAGCAGCGACGTACCTCCGTAGAAGTAGGCGAACGACTGCTCGATGCCCAGTTTCACGGCCAGAGCCGGCAGAACCGCCACGATAGCCAGGAAAATGGAGCCGGGAAGCGTAATGCGCGTCATGATGGTATCGATGTAGTTCACCGTCTGTTTGCCGGGTTTCACGCCCGGGATGAAGCCGCCGTTGCGCTTCATGTCATCGGCCATCATTTGAGGATTGATGATAATCGCAGTGTAGAAATAGGTGAATGCGATTACCAGCACTGCCAGCGTAATGTTGTACCACGGGCTCGTCATCGTGCTGAACTTGTTGGCGAAGCCCGGAGCGATCTCGGTGAACAGCGCGGGGATGAACATCAGCGCCTGCGCGAAGATGATGGGCATCACGTTGGCCGCATTCATCTTCAGCGGAATGTACTGACGCACGCCGCCGTACTGCTTGTTACCCACGATACGCTTGGCATACTGCACAGGCACCTTGCGGACTGCCTGCACCAGGGCGATCGTCGCCATGAAGACGAAGAACAGGAGCACCAGCTCGATGATGAGCATGATCGCGCTGCCCGAAGCCGTCTGGAAGCGCGAGTTGACCTCGGCCAACAGCGCATGCGGCAGACGTGCCACGATACCGATCATGATAATCAGCGAAATACCGTTTCCGATACCCTTGTCCGTGATCTTCTCGCCCAGCCACATGATGAACATGGTGCCGGCGATCAGAATCGTCGTAGCATAGCCGATGAAACCCCATCCGCTGCCGTAGACGAACGCTCCTTCGGGAAGTTGGTGGGCCAGGTTGAGAATGTAGGCCGGGCCCTGCAGGAGCAACACGCCGATCGTCAGGAAGCGTGTCCACTGATTCATCTTGCGGCGGCCGCTCTCACCCTCCTTCTGCATTTTCTGGAAATACGGGATCATCATACCCATGAGCTGGATGATGATCGAAGCGGTGATATACGGCATCACTCCGAGTGCGAAAATCGCAGCATTGCCAAATGCACCACCCGAGAAGACGTCCAACAGCCCGAGAAGATTGTTGTCGCCCAACTGGTTGGCAAATTTCGTCCCCTCGTGCAAGGCGTTGGGGTCGATACCCGGAATTACCACGAAACTGCCCAAGCGGTAGATCAGAAGCAGCCCGATCGTGTACAGCACGCGTTTGCGCAGCTCCTCGATCTTGTAGATGTTCTTGAGCGTTTCAACGATTTTCTTGTTGGTCGCCAAAAGAGCGATTATCACCAAAAAGACGATACCAACGATAAGATATTGAGTCATGATTTTTGGGTTCTAAGGTTCTCAGAGTTTTTCGACGCTGCCGCCGGCGGCCGTGATCGCAGCCTCCGCACTCTTCGAGAATGCATGGGCCTTGACATTCAGGGCTTTCGTAACGGCACCGTTGCCGAGGATCTTCACCCGATCGTTCGACGACACGAAACCGGCGGCGACGAGCGTCTCCAGATTGATGTCCGTCAACGACTTCTTGGACGCGAGTTCCTCGAGCGTCGAAAGGTTGATCGCCTTGAATTCCACACGCTTCAGGTTCGTGAAACCGAACTTGGGCACACGGCGCTGCAACGGCATCTGACCTCCTTCGAAACCTAACTTCCGCGAATAACCGGAACGCGACTGGGCTCCCTTGTGACCGCGGGTAGCCGTACCGCCGTGACCCGAACCTGCGCCGCGACCGATACGTTTGTCGTGGTGCGTTGACCCCTTTGCGGGTTTGAGATTATTGAGTTCCATCCTATTAGTTCTTAGATATTACTTATTTCGCTGCCTCTTCCACCTTGACCAGGTGTTTCACACGCTCGATCATGCCCTTGATGATTACCGAGTCGTCATGTTCCACGCTCGCGTTAATCTTCTTCAGACCCAGTGCGTCGAGGTTCTTGCACTGACGCGCGGTAGCGCCGATGCGGCTCTTGACCTGAGTGATCTTCAATCTTGCCATTTGTCCTCAAAAATTAACCGTTAAACACTTTGCTCATCGGAATGCCGCGCAGCAAAGCGATGCTGTGCGCATCTCGCAGTTCGCAAAGGGCGCCGATGGTAGCCTTCACCAGGTTGTGGGGGTTCGACGAACCCTTGCTCTTCGCGAGCACGTTCTTCACGCCTACCGACTCCAGCACGGCACGCATGGCACCGCCGGCGATGATACCCGTACCGGGAGCGGCCGGACGAATCATCACGAGCGAACCGCCGTAACGCACCTCCTGCTTGTGAGGAATCGTACCGTTGATGACCGGGATCTTGACCAGATTCTTCTTGGCATCCTCCACGCCTTTGGCGATGGCGGCCTGCACTTCGGAAGCCTTGCCCAGGCCGTAGCCCACGACGCCGTTCTCGTTACCTACCACGACGATGGCCGAGAAGCTGAATGTACGACCTCCCTTCGTTACCTTCGTAACGCGCTGGATGCTAACCAGTCTGTCCTTGAGCTCGAGGTCGCTTGTGCGTACTTTCTTGATATTCGTATTTGCCATAATCGCTTAGAATTTAAGACCGCTTTCGCGTGCGGCCTCAGCCAACTGTTTTACTCTTCCGTGATACAGGTAACCGTTACGGTCGAAAGCCACCGCCGAAATACCCTTGGCCGCTGCGCGCTCGGCAGCCAGCTTGCCGACCAAAGCGGCTACTTCGCCCTTGGTCTTGCCGGCGGCTGCCTCCGCAACCTCCTTGTCCAGCGAGGAGGCCGTAGCCAGCGTTACGCCTGCGAGATCGTCGACGAACTGTACGTAGATCTGCTTGTTGCTGCGGAATACAGTCATTCGAGGCTGTTCGGGCGTACCGCTCACGATCTTGCGGATACGCATCTTGATCCTCGCTCTTCTTTCTATCTTGTTCAATGCCATAACTTCAGACTATTTACTATTTAGCACCTGCCGACTTGCCGGCCTTGCGACGCAGCTGCTCGCCGACGAACTTGATACCCTTGCCCTTGTACGGCTCCGGCTTGCGCAGCGAACGCAGTTTGGCTGCGACCTGACCCACGAGCTGCTTGTCGGTCGACTTGAGCGTAACGATCGGGTTGCCCTTCTTCTCCGTGACGGCCGTAGCGGTCACCTCCGCGGGCAGCATGAAATGCGTATCGTGCGAATAGCCGAGGCTCATCTCCAGGACGTTGCCCTTCACTTCGGCCTTGAAGCCGACGCCGACCAGCTCCTGCTTGATTTCGTAACCCTTCGAAACGCCGATCACCATGTTGTTGATCAGCGCACGATACAGACCGTGCAGCGAACGATGACGCGGCTGATTCGTCGGACGCGTCACCAGCACGGCGGGGATCTCCGCACCCGTGTGGGCGTCCGTGTGCGTGCCGACCTCCACCTTGATGTCCGAGTCGACCTTCTGACTCAACGTACCAAGCGGCCCTTTCACGCTTACCGTGTTGTCGGCGGAAACCTCTACGGTAACGCCGGCCGGCAGGTTTACAGGTAATTTACCAATTCTTGACATGTCTATTCTTTTTGAGATTTTTTAGTAAACGTAGCACAATACCTCGCCGCCCACGTTCTCCTGACGGGCCTTGGCGTCGGTCATGATGCCTTTCGAGGTGGAAACGATCGCGATGCCCAGGCCGTTCAGCACGCGGGGCATGTCCGAAACCGAAGCGTACTGACGCAGGCCGGGACGGCTTACGCGCTTCAGGTTCTTGATGGCGTTGGTCTTGGTGGCGGCATCCCACTTCAGCGCGATCTTGATGGTCGGGTGACCCTTCTCGTCGGTATCGAACTTGTAGGCCAGGATGTAGCCCTGATCGTAGAGAATCTTGGTGATCTCCTGTTTAATTTTTGAACCGGGAGCTTCAACCACTTTGTGATTGGCTTTCACCGCGTTTCTAATTCGTGTCAGAAAGTCCGCAATTGGATCAGTCATAATGAATTAAAAGTTAAAAATTAATAATTTGTTTTTGTTTAATCCGCTGGCGGCCAACGATTTCTCGAATCATCCGGCCTGCCGTCCGGTCTTTGTGCGCCGTCCGCCCCGCACCCGCTCACGCACGTGCATGCGAACGAAGCGTGCAAATATACGCATAAATTCCCAATAAACCGCGAGTTAGCCTTCGATTTTGGCTGTTCGGCGCGGAAAATCGGAAAACGAAGCATGTCGGCACATACGATCCGCCAACATTTCGCTCCGTCGAATTGCCCGGATCCGATCGTTCGGATGCACGACGAATCTCGCCGGCACATCCCTTTCGGCATCGTCGATGCCGTGTCCCGATCGAGCAATTCGAACCAAAATGCCAAATCCCTCCCTACGCCCCACATATCGGGAAGTTACCGCCTGCGGCGGCACTTTCCCCGATACTGTGACGTATCTACACGGATTTCGCACTCCTATCGGATTCCTCTCCTTCGGCCTCGGGCCGCGCGCACCCGCAACGGGCGCATCGGCGGTCCGGACCACAGGCCTGCTGACCTTCCGGAGCGGGAACCCTTTCCGCAACGCGAGATCCGACGCAGCGGTCCCCGCATTACGAACAGTCGGTGTGCAGTCTCTCCTGCACACCGGACTTTCTACCAGCTGGCCTTCTTCACTCCCGGGATCAGGCCCTTCGAAGCCATCTCGCGGAACTGGATACGGCTGATGCCGAACAGGCGGATATAGCCCTTCGGACGACCCGTAATCTTGCAGCGGTTATGCTGGCGGATGGGATTGGAGTTGCGGGGCAGTTTCGACAGGGCGATCCATGCCTCTTCGTGGTCCATCTCTCCGCTCTTCACCTTGGCTGCGATCTCGTCGCGCTTGTGCTGATAACGCTTGGCAAGCTTCTCGCGTTTAACCTCGCGAGCCTTCATCGATTCTTTTGCCATATAGCTTAGTTCTTTTTAGCGTTTTTGAAAGGAAGGCCGAATTCGCGGAGCAGCGCATAAGCCTCTTCGTCGGTCTTGGCCGTCGTAACGAACGTGATCTCCATACCGAAAATCTTGGTGATCTTGTCGATGTCGATCTCCGGGAAGATGATCTGCTCGGTGATACCCAGCGTGTAGTTGCCCTGGCCGTCGAACTTCTCGTTGATGCCCTTGAAGTCG